>CAZOMH010000328.1:0-5363 GCA_964580415.1 uncultured Nitrospirales bacterium | reverse complement strand
AACCGGCCACGGCCGACGATGCGGCGCTGCGGGAGATAGGCATTTCACCGTCGGACCCGCGTGCGGCGTCGCTCTTCCGCGGGCGGGGGTGCGAGACATGTTCGGGCCGCGGCTATTTCGGCCGCACCGGGATTTTCGAACTGCTCGTAATGACGCCCCGCATCCAGGACATGGTCCTCAAGGGCGCGGATTCAAACGCCCTCAAGCGCGAGGCGCGGCGCCAGGGCATGCGCACGCTGCGCGAAGACGGCGCGCAGAAGGTGCTGCGCGGCATGACGACCATCGAGGAGATTTTGCGCGTAACGCGCAACGATCTCGTCGAGGAGGTCATCGAATAACTTATGGCGGTCTTTGAATACAAAGCCCTGTCCAAGGCTACGGGCAAGACTGTCAGCGGCGTCATCGACGCCGACAACGCGGCGACGGCGCGGCGCAAGCTGCGCGAGCAGGATTTGTACCCCACGCATCTGAGCGAGGGCGTGGAAAGCGGATCGCCCGTCGCGGCGCTTCCCGGCTCGGGGCGCATGTCGCGCAGGCGCGTGTCGGTCCGCGACATTGCCATGATGACGCGCCAGCTTTCGGTGCTGCTCCATGCGGGCATGCCGGTGGTCGAGGCGCTCAACGCCATGATCGACCAGACTTCGAAACAGCGCCTGCGCATGGTGATTTTTGACGTGCGCGAAAAGGTGAACAACGGCCGCAGCCTTGGCGACTCGCTCGCCGAACATCCCCGGGTGTTCTCCGCCCTGTATGTGAACATGGTGCGCGCGGGGGAGTCCAGCGGTTCGCTCGAGCAGGTGCTTATCCGGCTCGCGGACATTTTGGAACGCCAGGCAAGACTGCAGGCGCAGATAGCCTCCACGCTCGCCTATCCCGCGTTCATGGGCTTTTTCGCCGTGGCCATTGTCGTGTTCCTGATGACGGTGATTGTGCCGCGCATCACCAAGCTGTTTGAGAAGCAAAAGCAGGAACTGCCCAAGCTTACCAAGGCGATGATTGGCGTGAGCGATTTCATCGGCCACTGGTGGATTCTCATCATCGGCGCCGTGCTGCTGGTGTTCATCCTGTGGCGGCTGTGGGTGTCGCGCGAGGAGGGGCGGCGCACGTGGGACCGGATGAAGCTCCATTTCCCCCTGTACGGCACGCTGCACCAGAAACTTTCCGCCGCGCGGTTTACCCGGACGCTCGGCACCATGCTGCAGAGCGGCCTGACCATGCTGCCGGCGCTGGAAGTCGTAAACACGGTTATTGACAACAAGCACATTTTAAGCACCATGGACGAGGTGAAGGCGGGTGTGCGGCGCGGCCGGGACCTGGCCCAGCCGCTCAAGGAGACCGGGCTGTTCCCGCCGATGATGATTCACATGATCGAACTCGGACAGCGCAGCGGCGAGCTCGAAAGCATGCTGGTGCAGGTGGCGGACACCTTTGACGAGGACGTGCGTCTTACAATCGACGCCATCGTGGCGTTGATAGAACCGATTATAATCATAGTGATGGGCTTGTTCGTCGGCACCTTGGTACTCGCCATTCTGCTGCCCATATTCCAAATGAGTACAAACGTCGGAGGAGCACATTAATCCCATGACCGACAAAGACACCCCCCGCCGCGGGGATCGCGGCACCGCCGGTTTCACGCTGATCGAGCTGATGGTGGTCGTGACCATCATCGCCATGCTGGCCGCCATGGCGGGCCTTTTTCTGCAGGGCGCGCTGAGCACCGCCGACGACGCCAAGGCAAGGGCCGAGATCAAGGTGCTGAGCAACGCGGTGACCATGTACATGCTCAAGAACGGGCGCAAACTCCCGAACACCCTTGATGAAGTGGGGCCCTACCTCGAGGCGCAAAAGGTCCCGATGGACCCGTGGGACCACCCCTACGTATACACCAAAGAGGGCACGCGCAAGTTTAAAATCATATCGTACGGCGCCGACGGCGCGCCCGGGGGTTCTGAAGAAAACGCCGACATATCGAGTACGGACTAGCCGCACAGGCACGCCATGAGCCCCGTCCGGTCCAAAAACGGCCGCGCCCCGCGCGGCGCGGAACACGGTTTCACGCTGGTGGAACTGTGCGTGGTTATGGTGATTATATGCATGATTGCGGCCATTGCGGCGCCGCAGTTCATTGGGCTGATTTCCTATGGCGAGCTGGACGGGGAGGGACGGTGGCTGGCGAACTACGGCACGGCGGCCGTATCCGAGGCGGAACTGTTCAAATCAACGATCACGGTCCGTTTCGATTTGGACAAGCAGCAATACGGAGCGATCCGCCTGATTTATCCCGAGCCCGATGTGGACGAGGAAGGCAAGCCCCTCCCGCCGGACCAGATGTCACTGCTGAAAAAGGTCAAAAAAGAGAAGAAGCTGTCGTCCTCGCAAATGTCGGACGCCTTGTCGGGCAAAAAGGACATGGACCCCTCGCTGCGCGGCGCGCTGCCGCGCGAGTTCGACCAGGAATTGGCGGACCGGCAAATGAACGACAAGTTCGGCCGGTTCGCGCGCCAATCGCTCGAAACGCGGGCAAAGAACGTCAAACACAAAGAGGGCATTCTGGACGAGATCGGCCCGCTTTTCGAGAAGAAGTTCAAGCTCAAGGAGGACGAACCGACCGAGGAGGAACAGGGCGGCGTGCTTACCATGCACCGGCTCCCGGACGGCGTCCGTATCGTGTCCATTTTGCGCGACGGCGAAGTGCAAAACAAGGGCGTGGTCGAGGTTAATGTGTCGGGGCTGGGACTTTCGAGCATGGCCGCCTTCCACATAGTCAACGGCGACAATGAATACATGACGATATACTGGGACCCGACGACCGGCCGGGGCATTGCGCGGCAGGGAAAACTTGATCTATGAGCGCCCGGTGCCGCGCGGGGTTCACCCTGATGGAAGTGATGGTGGCGCTGGCCATCCTGGGGACAGCCCTCTTTGTGCTGATCGGGGCGCATCAGTCGGCCCTGAAACTGCAAATGGAGAGCGAGGCGGCCCTTGAGGAAAGACAGATGCTCGAAGGGGCGGTGTCGCGGGCCGAGGTGGCGGTGATGACCGGCAGCCTGGGCGCATCGGGCGAGTTTGGCCCGCGTTATCCCGGCTATGGCTGGTCGTTCGAGGCGCAGAATGTCAGCTCCGACGGACAAGTGCCGCTGTACCAGGTAACAGCGCACCTGCAAACGCCGGACGGCGAAAAGAAGCTGGATTTCTTCTATTTCTTCACGGGCCCGTCGGATCAATCGACGAACGATGCGAGTCTTTCGGGCAAATCGTCCGTCCGCAACGGTGCCGCGGGTTCCGGAATGTCGGGCACAAACGGCATGCGCGGGATGGGCGCGAACTCGTCGCGCAGTTCGGGCCACGGGTCCTCGGCCAATTCCTCGCGCAACTCATCGCGCAGTTCATCGCGCAGTTCCTCCCACGGCAGTTCGCGCAGCGGCACCTCATCGCGGCGGGGGACGCTGTTCCAGAAGGATGCCTCGCCATGATGCGGCGGGCGCGCGGATTCACGCTGCTGGAACTGCTGGTGGCGATTTCGGTGCTTACGCTGGTTGTGGGTATTGTCTACGCCACCTTTGCATCGGTGACGGACTCCATGGCCATGGCACGGGACAGTGCGGACCGGATGAGTTACCGGATGGCGCTGCGCCGCAACCTGACGGAGAACCTCGGTGCCGTATACGCGGACGCCGCGGGAAACCGCGAGGAGTTTCAGCTTGTCGGGACAGACGAGAGCGGCCAGTACGGTCCGGCGGACACACTGCGCTTTTGCACGTCCCTGCCGATGCCGGGCGCGTATGCGCTGCCGGGTGTGATGAAACTGGTCCAGTACCGCCTGGTGGCCTCGTCCGATGTGGATGCGGCGGCGACGGGCTATCCGGGAGACGACCCGGAACGGCCGGGAATGGCGCTTCAGATTACCGAGTCGCCCCTGGCCTACGAAGAAGGCGTCGAAGGTGCCGTCAGCGGCTCGGACCAGTTGCCCATGGTGCAGCGCGCGATTCCGGTGGCCTCCTTCGACGTGCTGTATTTCGACGGGCTGAGCCAGGAATGGAAACAGGACTGGGACTCGCTCAGCGAGCAGCGCCTGCCGTGGGCGGTGTGGGTCCGGGTGAATTTTCCGCGTTCCGAAGAAGAACGCGCGACGGACAGCGCTGCCGGTGTGGACTTGACGGAGACGCCGGACGTTGAAGTGATGGCCTCGATTGCCACGGGTGCCGGTGTTCAGGGACCGTTTCTCGATCTAAACCATGCGCGCCTCAATGACGCGTCTGGGGACATGTCCAAGGATGTCAAATCGTCCAAAAGTAAAAGCAAGAGCAAAAGCAAGACCGACAAGAAGCACTAAGCTCCGCGGCGGAATTGATTTGCGCAATGGACGCGAGGGCGTGGCCCTCGTGATAGCCCTCGTGTTTGTGGCGCTCCTGACGGTGCTTGTTGTCGGGTTCATGTACGAAATGCAGGTTTCGGCCTCGCTGGCGGCGAACCAGGGGTACGATTTCGAGGCGATGCTGGCGGCGAAATCTGCGGTGGCCAACGGCATGTCACTGCTGGCGGACGACCAAATCGAGACGCAAATGAACGGCGAGCCGGAATACGACAGCACGATGGATGCGTCGCAGTGGTTCCAGGGACTTCCCTTTGAACCGGTCAATGACGCGATGATGCGCACCACCATCGCCGACGAATACGGCAAGCTGAACCTGAACGCGATTATTCAGCCAAGCGCGACCGGGGGGGCGCCCCAGCGCAACGAAGCGCTTATCATGGCGTTGCACAGCTTCTTTGCGCTGCGCAGCCAGACCGAGGGAAACAAGGACCCGGTGGATGCAATCATTGACTGGCTGGACTACGATGATATGGACGCGGAGGAACCCGACGGCGCGGAAAACAGCTACTACATGAGCCTGGAAAACCCCTTCGCCTGCAAGAACGGGCCGATGGATTCGATTGAGGAGCTGCTCCTTATCAAGGGAATGACCCCGGCGATGTACTTTGGGGACCCGGAACAGAAACAGTTGCCGCTTTCGGAATATCTGACGGTGCATGGCGATCCCAACGGCCGGGTGAACGTGAACACCGCGCCCGTAGAGGTGCTCGCGGCCGTGATAGGCTCGAAAAGCGGCAGTGCCGACGTGACACAGGCCCAGCAAATATACGACGAAGCGCGCACGCAGCCCTATGAGGATTTGAGCCGTCTTTCAGGCTTTATCGCTCCCGGCACTTCGGGCACCACAACAGGGCAGACCACCGGCAGCACCGGCAGCACCGGCAGCACCACCAAGCCGGGCACCACAACGTCCACCGGCAGAACGGGCGGCTTGATACAGAAAAGCACCGAAAGCACCGAGAGCGACCCCGAAAAGGCCACCGGC
>CAZOMH010000327.1:0-5385 GCA_964580415.1 uncultured Nitrospirales bacterium | reverse complement strand
CACCCGACTGCCCGGCCCGAGCCGATCAGCGAGGTGAACGCGGTCAAGGCGCTTGAGTGGCTGCGCGACGGCGCCACGCCGTCGGACACGGTTCGCGCCGTGTTCAGCAAGCTGGGGATCATGAAGCACTTCCACGCGGGCACGAGCCCCGAGGAAGCGGTTGCCCTGGCCAAGGACGCCGCCGTCGTGGACAAGGGCTACAACGCCCCGCCGCCCCCGAAGGAAGAAGCCCCGGCGGTTGCCGAGGCCGCTCCGGAGGCTGCGGCCGAGGCCGAAGCCGTTGAAGCGCCCGCGGCCGAGGCGGTTGAAGAGAAAGCCGAATGAACCCGGTTGCGGAACTGGTGGACTTTATCGTCCGCCGTCTGGTGCAGCATCCCGGCGACGTGGTCATTGAGACCGCGGACGACGGCGAGGGCTGCCGTATCCAGTTGAAGGTGCATGCGGAAGACATGGGCCGCGTGATCGGGCGCAGCGGACGCACGGCCAAGGCCCTGCGCACGCTGGTGAGCACGGCAGCCGGCAAAGCCGGCGCGCCGGTGCTGCTCGACATCGTGGAGTGACGCCGACCGCAGGGAAACGACGCGGATGCGCATAGACATCGTCAGCCTGTTTCCGGAAATCGTCGAGGGTGTGCTGCGGGCAAGCCTGCTCGGGCGCGCCGTGGACGAGGGCCTGATCGAGGTTGCGGTGGTCAATCCGCGGGATTTTTCCGCGGACCGGCACCGCAGCGTGGACGACGCCCCCTATGGGGGCGGCGCGGGCATGGTGATGCAGTGCGGCCCGGTTTTTGACGCGGTGGAAAGCCTGCGCGGGAAGAATTCCTGCGGGCGTGTGGTGCTGATGTCGCCGCGCGGACGCCGGCTTGACCAGGAAATGGTCAAGGAACTGGCGGCGGCGCGGGACATGGTGATTATCTGCGCGCGGTATGAAGGCGTGGACGAGCGTGTGTCGCAGGCGCTGGTGACCGAGGAGATTTCCATCGGTGACTATGTGCTCAACGGCGGCGAACTGCCCGCCCTGGTGATGATTGAGGCGATTGGCCGGATGATCCCCGGCGTCGTGGGCAAGTGGGAGTCGGTGGACACCGACTCGTTCTTCCACGGGCTGCTCGGCCCGCCGCAGTACACGCGGCCGCCCGAGTACCGCGGGATGAAAGTGCCCGCGCCGCTGATGTCCGGCGACCATGCGGCCATAGGCCGCTGGAGAAGAAAAGAGGCCCTGCGCGCCACGCGCGCGCGGCGGAACGATTTGTTGAAGAATCTGACGGAAGAAGACCTGGAACTGCTCGCCGAAGCCGGGAATGAAACCCCGGCGCCGGAGAGGGAGAATGAACCGTGAACGTCGTTGAAGAATACACGCTGAAGACCGCCAAGGCGGTGGAAAAGCTGCCCAAGTTCAATGTGGGCGACACCGTGCGCGTGCATTTCCGCATTGTTGAAGGCGAAAAGGAACGCATCCAGGTGTTCGAGGGCGTGGTCATCGCGCGCAAGAACGCCGAAGCCCCCAGCGCCACCTTCACCGTCCGGCGCGTTGCCTTCGGCGAAGGCGTCGAGCGCGTGTTCCCGCTGCACTCGCCGCGCGTGGAAAAGGTCGAGGTTACCCGCGAGGGCCAGGTGCGCCGCGCCAAGCTGTACTATCTGCGCGACCGCGTGGGCAAGTCCGCCCGCGTGAAGGCCAAGCAGCGCAACGCCTAGTCCGTCCGGACCATCATGCCGGGGCGTCCCGCTCAGCCGCCCCGTGTGGAAAGATTTGGGCGCCGGGACACGGAGGACCGTGTCGCCGGCGCTCTTGTTATGCTGTATGATTGTAAAGTGACCGCCACGGCGCGGGAAACGACCCCGGGCCATACAAGGAGATTCTGAAATGCCTGACAACACGACGGCACGCGCCTATCTGGAGTTCATCGGGTCGCGCGCCACCGAGGTGGAAATCGACGACGACGGTTTTATCGACTTCGATCTCAACGGCAACAGCTACATGCTCAGCGCCGAACGTGACGGGGACGGTCCCGAGTTCCTCGCCATCAGTTGCGAGATCATGGAAGTCGTGGAGGAGGGCGTCGCCCTTGCCCTGTGCGCCGCAAACGTCGTCAACGCCGAAATCGCCTGCGCGAAGGTGTTCATGACCGAGGAGAACGTCGTGACGGTGTCGGTCGAAATCATGGCCGGGCAGCCGGGCGGCCTTCCCGGCGTGTTTGACGCCATGATGGACGCGCTCGATTCCGGCGCCGATTCGTTCCTGTCCACCTTCGACGCCTTCAACAAGGAAAACGAGGCGGGCGAAGAGGACGAAGAGGCGTAACCGAAGACTTGGGGACCGACCGCGCCATGGCACCGGATACGGAAACAGCGCCCCGCGCCGCACTGCTTGTGCGTTCCCATGCCAAGATAAACCTTTATCTGGATGTGCGTCCGCGCCGCAGGGACGGTTACCACAACATCGAGACGGTTTTTCAGACCGTAAGCCTTTGCGATGAATTGTCATTCCGGGACGAACCGGACGGCGGGATCACGCTGACCTGTTCCCGTCCCGGGCTGGAGACGGGCGACACCAATCTCGTGTGCCGCGCAGCCGCGTTGCTGCGCGGGCACACGGGTTGTCCGCGCGGCGTGTTCATGCATCTCGCCAAGAACATACCCATTGCCGCCGGCCTTGCCGGCGGCTCGGGCAATGCCGCCGCCGCGCTCGCCGGACTCAACACCCTGTGGGGGCTTGGCCTGGGTGTCGCGCAGTTGGAAAAACTCGCTCTGGAACTGGGGTCCGACGTGCCGTACTGCCTTGCGGGCGGTCTTATGGCGGGCACGCTTCGGGGGGAGAAACTCGCGCCGCTCACGGCGCCGCACGCATGGTGGTACGTGCTGGTTCATCCGCCGCTGGCGGTCAGCACCGCGCGGGCGTACAACCATCCCCTGCTCGAGAAGAACACAGAGCGTCCGCATGCCGGACGGACCAAATCTTTCCGGCGCGCCATCGACGCGCTTGCCGCGGGCGATATTGCGGAGGTCGTGTTCAACCGGATGGAACGTCCCGTTTTCGCGATGCATCCCGTGCTTGCCGGGATCAAGGCGCAGCTTCTTGACGCCGGATGCATCGCCGCCGCGATGAGCGGCAGCGGGCCGACCATGTTTGGCGTGTGCGCCGGACCCGAGGACGCGCGGCGGGTGGTGAAGAACCTGGGCGACGCATGGCGCGTGAGCGTGGTGGAATCGGCCGCGTCCGGTATCGAGCCGGGTGCCTGAGAACGGTTCCGGCCCAACTCCCGTACGGAAATCCGGGAGGTATCGGAGTCTTGGGTGCGGATATCCCACCGGTTACCCCGAATCGGCACACCCACGCGCCATGCGCGGGTTTCCTGTCAGCCGGCTGAAGCGGGCCAATAAACGATGCACCATCTCCGCGTTGTTTGGCGTACAACAACAGCGCGTCCCGCACCGACTTTGGTCAAAGATTCTGCCTGAAGAGTTGGGTGGAAATTCCGGCCCTTGGCGGCATATTCGGGATATGGGCGATTGAACAGTGTGGTTACTTTGCAGCCTGCATCGGTTGTTCATCTTGCAAGCCGGAAACCGACATTGGCATAGGCGTACGCCGTATCCTGGTTGCGGCGGTCCGCCGCGCGGCAGTATTCGCCCGTGCCGCTCCAGCCGCCGCCGCGAAACACGCGGAGAGACTCCCGGGGCGTGCCTGCCCAGGCCCGGCCGTCGGCCGGCGCACCCGAATAGTCGGCGTGCCAGTCGTCCTCGCACCATTCCCAGACGTTGCCGGCCATGTCGTAGAGCCCCCATGTGTTCGGGGACTTCTGCCCGGCCAAATGCGCGTATAGCTGCCCGACGGCGTTCGCGTTTCCGTCCCACCACGCATAGTCGTTGATGACGGTATACGCCGGGTCGTCGCCCCAATAGAACCGGTCCGCTGTTCCGGCGCGGTACGCGTACTCCCATTCGGCCTCGGAGGGAAGCCGGAAGGCCTTTCCGGTGAGGACGTTGACTGCATCGACGAAATCGCGGGCGTCATCCCACGACACCCACACGGCCGGGCTTTCGGGATAGGTCTGCACAAAGAAGCGTCCTTCCCACGGGGTGGTTCCCATCACGGCCTGCCACTGGCGCTTGGTCAGTTCGTAGCGGGCCATCCAGAACCCGTTCACGGCCACCAAATGCTGCGGCGCTTCGGAGGCGCTGTGGGCTGTTTCGGTGTCCGGGCTGCCCATGGTGAAGGAACCCGCCGGTATCCAGGCCATTTCCAGGGGCACGCTGCCGGGGAGCATCACGGTCTCGATGGTGCCCGCTTCCGGGGGCGAAACGTGCATGTAGGCGAGCTTCAACTCGGCGTCGGTGCCCGCCGCCGTGGTCACTTCGAGTGACACATTGTAGTTGCCCGGTGCGGTGTAGACGTGGGAGGGGTCCTGAGCGGCGCTTTCCGCACCGTCGCCGAAGAGCCAGTGCCATGCCGTGATCGGCGCATCGCCCGGGGTGGAGGTGTCCATGAACTGCACCGTGAGGGGCATGACACCCGCGGTTTTGTTGGACAGAAACGCGGCCTGCGGCGGTTCGGGTCCCTTGGAGACGACCAGATTCAGCGGGGCGTTCGACGCGACGCGCGTTCCGGCCGCCGGGTCCTGGCTGACGACCTCTCCAGCGGGGACGGCGGCGCTGAATTCCTCCTCCACCGTGCCCAGCGTCATTCCGGCGTCGGTGACGGCGGTTTCGGCCGCGGCGCGCGCCATGCCGACCACGTCCGGAGTGGAGACCGGCTTGCATCCGGTGAGTGCCAGACATGCGGCCAGCATGCCGAAGATCACGACCCGTGACATTCTATTCATTGCACACGCTCCTCTGCGCAGTAACGCACCCGATCCGGTGTGTGTCCTCTACCAGGCGTTATTGTGCCGCATCGGGCCGCGGAAGGCAAGAGCGCGTGAAGCGGAACCGGAGGGGGGAGGGCATGAGGGCAGCGGACGGAGCAAGGGCAGGCAGGAATGTCCGCCCGGCATTGGCATCCGTCAACCGGCTGTCGGGCCGGGACAAGAAGCATGTTGCGTCCAGTGCCGCACTGAACACGCGTCCAGTGAAACTGGAAGGCGCATCGGAGAAGTCAAAGGCGCGTGCCGTATCCTTCCCATAACATAGAAAGGACCCAAATGATGAAGAAGTTCGCGTTCCCCAGTCTCATGCCCCTTCTCGTTCTGGTGTTGCTGGGCGGTTGCATGGCCGGCAAGAAAGGGCCGACCGACGAAGAACAGGTGATGCAGCAGACGAACTCGCTTGCGGCCGACCTGCTGGCCGTGAAGGCCGGCAACATCCTCAATTATGTGTCGGAAGATTTTACGAACGACCGTGTTTCGAGCAAGCAGGACCTGGCCGACGAGATACAGAAGGCCAAGGA
>CAZOMH010000326.1:0-5399 GCA_964580415.1 uncultured Nitrospirales bacterium | reverse complement strand
TGTCCTTGATCCGTTTTGCGCGCGGCAGGTCGATCAGGCTCGGATGGGCCGCCGCGATCAGCGAGGTTTCCAGCATCGTGCCATGTCCGCTGCCCAAGGGGTGCTTTTTATACTCGTTTCTCATGACGTCGGCAATAAGGATGCTTTGGCCGCCGCCCCAAAACCGCATGGAGCCGACCCGTCCACCCAACTCCTTGTGGATTTCCTGCAGGATCCAATCGCAGGGCACATGGCCTCCAAAAGCGACGCAGGCTTTGAACTTTAAATCGGCCATGGATTCGAGGAGTTCGATATAGAGCCGCTTGCATAGCTCGCGGCTTGTCCAAAGACTCGGCGGATACAGCCTCTGCGTGCCGCTGCGGAGTTCGCTATGCGAGAGCCTGGCCGCGGGGCCGATGGGAAGCGGGGGAAACAATATCCCGCCGGAAATTTCGACCGCACGCAAACAGACCTCGTAACCTTGATAGAAGTCCGTTCCCATCGGATTGTGCAAGCCGTGCTCCTCCATCGCCCCCGTAGCCCAATAGATGATCGGCGCCCGTTGGAATTCCTCGTAGAACTCCTCGGGCAGGAGTTCTTCATACTTGTGTGTCCTCAGCTTCTTGGGGGATGGCATATCGGCAGCCAACACCGCAGAAGCGGCACATCCCGCCGCGGCGGTCACACCGGCATTTTGGAGAAAACGGCGCCGGGAGAGAGGGGTGACACTCGACATAGAAAAGGTCTCCTGCATGAACAACCACAGCGAGAGCCGGAACTGCCCGCACGCCACTGCGGCGTGAACGGGAGGAATTTCCACGCCCATGCTTCGTATGTAGTATGCGGGAGAGGAATGTGGGCAGTCAACCCCCTATTTCTCCCCACTGCCGCACTCCACGTTTCACACGGCTCCCCTTAGCGTCTGTGTTCCCATTTTTAACACGCGTTTTCTAACATTTGCAAAAAACGCCGCGGCGCTCTCAGACAATTTAAAAAAAATCATCAGGCACACAGCCCCGTCCACCATGACATTACGTCTGACACGCCGAACGGCTCAGAAAAATGGTACGCCTCTTGCTCAAAGAATTGTTTGGAAATGAGTGTCGCCAAACCGCATTCGAATGTGACCTGTCCGCATATACCTCAGAAACTGGACAAGAGACGTTATGGCTAAAATCCTGATAGCCGATGACGAGCGAACCGTTTTGCTCCTGATCCAACGCCTCCTGAATGCGAACGGTTACGAAACCGCCGAGGCCGCGAACGGGTTGGCGGCGCTTGAATTATTCCAAACCCAGTTTTTCGACCTGATCATCACCGACCTGCGAATGCCCCGTATGGACGGCATGACGTTTTTGCACGAGGTGAATAAACTGGAGCCCACGATACCCATTATCATCCTGACGGCCTATACCCCAACGGAAAACGCCGACGAGATCATGAAAAACTGCACGTCCGTTTATATGGCCAAGCCTTTCAAAGCCGACGATCTGCTCAACACCGTCAGATGTATGCTCGGCACCGGCACAAACATTGGAAAAGGGGCGGTATGATACGCGTGTTGACGGTTTGTCTGGGGCTATTTGTTTTCTCGGCAAACGGCGGGACAGAGCCCGCGAACCTTGTGGCGAATCCGGGAATGGAGGAGGTGAGCCCCGGGAGCGTTGTCGCAGGCTGGGGCGGAGGAACATTCGGCAAGCCGGGCAGCCATGTGCTCCTGGACTGCCAATTCGCCCATTCGGGCAAGAACTGTATCCGGGTGGGCACCGGCCCCGCCGATTTTGTCACCTGCGCGTCCACGGCCATCGCGGTGAAACCGAACACCACCTACCATGTGACCTGGTGGTGCCGGACAGAGGGCATGAAGCAGGCGCGCGCCTACCTGTGGCTAAAAACGGACAAGGGCCAGCGGGTGCTGCCGGATGCGGAACAGTCCCTCACCCAAGAGTGGACACAATACTTTTCGGAGTACAAGACAACAGCGGATGAAACGTCGCTGAGCCCCGTGCTGACGACGCACCAGACCGGCGGGCCAGCGGGGTGTTATGCCTGGTTTGATGACGTGGGGGTTTATGAGGGCGGCTTCCCTTCGGGACTTACCGCTCAATACAAGGCTTTCCTGCGCACATGGCGGGGGCTCTCGGAAACGGCTTTCGTGTTGAGCCGGTCAGCGGAGTTGACCGTGTGGGCGGATGATCTGTCGGCCAAGATCTACCGCGGGGATGGCGTGCCGGCCTATGCGGAGCCGGCGAGGGAAGTGACCCTTTCAGGGGCGCGGGGAGAACAGAACTATGCGCAGGTGGCCGTGCTCCCGGCGGCCGACCTGTCAGGCGTGGAATGGGTGGCTGCCGACCTCGAAGGGCCGGGGAGAATCCCCGCGGAGCAGGTCGAATGGTGGCCGGTCGGATACTGCAACCTTGTCAAGGCGGGGCGCGACCCGCAGACGCGTCTCGGCCTCACGCCCGACCCCCTGCTGAAAACCGGTCCGGTTGAAGCGAAGGCGGGGCAGAACACCCCCTTCCTGATCGGCGTGCGCATTCCGCGCGATGCGAAGGCTGGAACCTATCAGGGTCGGATGACCCTTAAGGCGGGGGGGCACTCTGTTGCCGCCGTGCCGCTGGCCGTGCGGGTGTACAACTTCGCGCTGCCGCAGGATCCCGCTTTTCATACGCTGATCAATTACTCGGCAAACTCGTTCAAGCGATGGGATACGCGCCCTCTCGGCGAGATCGACCGGGACATCGCCCGGGTGCTGCACGCCCACGGGATCCGCGGCAGCGCCGCAACGGCCACGGTGCCGGCAAAAATCGTGGAGGGTAAGGTGATTTGTGATTTCACGGCATTCGACCAGCGCCTCCACTGGTATATTGATGACCTGCACTTCAACGCGTTTTCCTTAGGCCCGTGTTTCGGAGGAGGGACGGGTGAAGGCTGGGAGAAGCACGATAAGTGGCTAGGCACAATCGAGCCTCTCAGCGGGGAATTCAACCGGCTCTTCCCCGAATACTTGCGCCAGGTCGGGCAGCATTTGAGGCAGAAGGGCTGGATGGAGATGGCGTACCTGTACCTGTGGGACGAACCGGAACCGGACTATTTCGACAAGGTTGTAGCCCTGCATAAGCTGGCGTTGCGGGCTGACCCGGGCTTCAAGATCTTCGAGACCACCAGCCCGAACAACGAGGCTTTCTGGGGCGTTGTGAAGGCGTGGTCAATCCCCTTCTCGCGGCCTTTCTTCAACGAGGAGAACGTGGACAAGCGTCGCGCGGCCGGGGAAGAGATCTGGGTGTACAACATTCACACAAACCTGGAGGGACCGACACAGTTGCACCGCTTGTGGTTCTGGCAGGCGGCGAAATATGGCGCGGCCGGCGCGCAACTTTGGGAGACAACTTTCTACAACAAGATTGACCCTTGGGAAAACGTCACGCCCGTGCCGTGGGTCACCGGCCGAAAAGGCCATGAAGGCCTGTATGTGTATACCGCCGGCGAGGCCATTATGCTGTACCCGGACAAGCGGGGCGGCCCGCCGTTGCCATCGCTGCGGCTGAAGCTCATGCAGAAAGGCATCGATGACATCGGGTATCTGATGCTCCTGCAACAGCGGTTAACGGCACAGGCCCAGACGAAGAAGCTGGCCGATCCGCAGGGATACGCCCAGGCCGAGATGCGGAAGATGGCAGGAGAGATGGTCAAGAACATCTCCCGCTTTGTCACCGACACGCGCGTGCTCCACAATACGCGGGACGCCGTGGCGCGGCGGATCGAAGAGCTGTAGCGGCCGGCGGGGCGCAGGAGTCCGCCCGATGGCGGCAAAGGATCAGGGCAGTGCTTCCACGAGGCGGAAGCCCATGCTTGCCGTGCGTGTTACAACCCCCATGCGTCCGGCCAACAGGAACCCAGCTTGACGCCCCCCCCCATCGTGAGCATCGTCCCGTCCAAGCCCGTCACTGCTCCGGCCCATCGAAGCCGCTGAGCCGATTGCCGACCAGCCCGAACCGCCCGCGCAACACCTGGATGGCCTGCTTCGCGCCTGTGACCCCGCCCCGCGAAATCACATTGTCTTTCAGAAGCGATGTGCCGCTTCCCGGAGAGTCCAGGACGACAGGCCTGAGGCAGCCGACGATCACATTGTCGTGGATGTTCCAGTCAGACGAACTGATCTCGAAACGGTCGCCGGATTTCATGCCGCCGGGACTCCGCAGTTTGAACCGCGAGGTCTGCGGGTCAAAAGAGTCGATCTCTGCCGAGCCGACAGGTTTTCCGCCCCGGAGCCAAGTGAGTGTCCTGCCGCAATACAGGTTGGGGTTCAGCCCGAAGGGGATGGTTCCTGAACGTGCAGTGAACGTCGTCGCGTCCACAAACTCGCCAACGGTTGCCTGATCCGCGACGCTGACGATGCCCTCTCCGCAATTGCGCACCAGATTGTCATGAACCAGCGCGTTGACGGAAGGCTCCCTGAGCCGGATGCCCGTGACCGCCGCGTCATTTGTCCCGCGGACATAGATCTGGTTGCCGCTGACGATCGTGTCGTCGCCTCCGACGGTGATGGCCGCCCTCGGAACACTTTTCTGACCGACCGCCGTCATGTCGAAGATGTTCCCGGTGATCGTCGTGTTGGCGGGGAGATAGGCGTTGGGGGAAGTGTACCCGCCCACCACGACGCCCGGCGACCCGAAATTGATGAAGAGGTTGTTGCGGACGATGACCTGCGTCGAGCCGCGCGTGGTGCGGACAGCGCAGCCGCCGTAGCACACATTGTTTTCAAAGACGTTATCCGCGATGACGGCTTGCCCCGCGCCGAGGTCGGGGTAGGTGCCGTCCCGGTTGGCCGGGCCGAGATTGCCCATCGCCACCGGGCCGGCATTGCGCATGTAGTTGCCCGTGAATTTGACGAAGCGTGACGCGCCTTCCCACGCATTGCCGCCGACATCGACGACCCGGCAGTTCAGGATATCCGTGTTCTCGATGCCGCACATCACATCGTTGAAAGCGTTGCGGGCGGAGTCGGTGACCGAGCAGCGCAGGTACGTGATCTTCTGGGTATAAGAGCGCCCGGGCTTCACCGCACCGCGGCTGCGCCCCCCCGCCACAAAGCATTCGCCCGACATCCGGCTCGCGTGGCAGTTCTCGACCAGCACGCGTTCGGTGTTGGAAATCGTGACGGCATTGCAGGGCTTTAACCCAAAGCCCCAGATGCCAACGGAGCCGCGCGTAAGCATGTGGCCGGCGGCTGCGCGGCCTTCGAACCCCATGAACCCGGTCATGCGGAAATTGCGGACCGTGGCCTCGATGCCTTCCGAAAGTTGGATGCAGGGGCCTTCGCCCTCGCTGATGTCGAGCACGGTGTCTACGGCACTCGCGCCTTCGATCGTGATCGCCGCGGGGTTGCTGACCCGGATGCTATGGGCCAGCCGGTAGTG
>CAZOMH010000325.1:0-5406 GCA_964580415.1 uncultured Nitrospirales bacterium | reverse complement strand
GTTCGTCCAAGTGCAGAATTTTCACGATGCGCGTTCCCATGTGGGACAGCCGCCCCCGGCTGTCGGCACAGAATAAGGTTTCAGCCAATGCCAGGCGGGAAGCGCCTGGTACCGGTTCGTCAGGCGGGGGCGCCTGACCTGCATCTTACCGCTCATGTGGGACAGCCGCCCCCGGCTGTCACTCTGTAACCAATACCCAAACGTCAGGCGGGGACGCCTGATCTACATTTTTATGGGGCGTCGTTGGCGATGAATTTCAATGGCCCGCCGATAGGCATGTTCCGTGCGCTGCGCAAATATCTCCAGGGTAAAGTCGGCCAGGACACGGTGACGGCCCATGCGGCCCATGCGCGCGCGCAGTTCGGGGGACTGGGCCATGCGGCGCAGGGCGGACGCGAGCGGCTCCACACTGCCCGCGTGAACCACGAAACCTTCGACGCCGTCGGAAACGATTTCCTTGAGTCCGCCGTAGTCGGACGCGATCACGGGGATTTCGAGCGCCATCATTTCCTTGAGGCTAAACGACGAAGTGTCGCAGTCGATGGACGGCTGCACCCCGATGTCCACGGCTTGGAGGCAGAATTCCATGTCCTCGCGGAATCCGGCAAAGCGGACACAGTCCGTGATGCACAGGTTGGCGGCCAGTTGCTTCAGTTCTTCCTGAAGGGCACCCTGGCCCAGGCACAGCACCTTGAACGCGGGGTTGAGTTTCGCCAGTTGGGCAACGGCGCGAAACAAGAACTGGTGGCCCTTGGCGGGCACCATCCGTGCGACGATACCGCAAACCAGGTCCCCGTCGGTGTAACCAAATTCGGCGCGGGCCGCGGCGCGCCGCCCGGGGTCCGCGCGGTATTTGTCGGCATCCACGCCGTTGTGAATGGAGCAAAGCCGGGTGCGGTCAAAAGCGCGCTGTCCGGCCAGGGTCCGCCGGACCACGTCGCAGACGACGATCTGGTAGTCGGTCCATTCGTGGTTGAGCAGCCTGTTGGCAAGGTGATCCTTCACCGCATAGGTGTTGTGGCGGGTGCGCACCAGGCACACCGGAAATCCAAGGCCGCGGTTGGCCAAAGCCATGGACCAGTGATCCTGGGACCCGTTGACATGCAGGATATCCGGCTTCTCGGCGCGAATGAAGTTCTTGGCGCGGTGCAGATCGCCCGCCCAGGCGAAGGGGCGCAGGCCACCGCGAAAATTGAACCGGTCTGCCACCCCGCAACCGGCGTCACGGGCGGCATCGACGAGCACGCTGCCCGCACGGCAGGCCAAGGTAACACGATGTCCAAAGCGGACCAGCTCGCGGGCAAGGCTTTGCACATAGCGCACCTGCCCCCCGCCCTGCAGGTGGAAGTCGGCGATGAGAATATTCAGTCGCGAATCGTCCATGGACTGCTGGCTTTCCACCGGTTTCGCGCGGTCCTATGCGGTCTGTTCCACTGTGGCCGGGGCGGCCGCAACGGCCGCTTCAGCCGCTTCGGATGCCTCATTCACCCCGGCGGTGTCGCCCGCGGGCGACTCGCCCATAATGGCCGTTTCAGACTCGAGCAGCGCCTGGATGCGCGAGTTGGTGTTCTCAAGCAGGTTAAGCGCCGCCGCAAGTTCGTCATCGACAGACGCAAATTCCTCGGAACGGATAATGGAGACCTTGTCTTTACGGGACATGGGGACAACCTCTGGACCTGTGATTGTTTATGACTTCAACGAGAGGAAATGATAGCACGCGGGACGGGGATCGGCAAAGCCGGAGGGGGTGGTGTGATTGGGGGAGATTGGGACACATGGGACAAATGGGGCCTATGGGACGGCGGGACGACGGGGCGCGTATTGTAATTGACAAATCTTCGAAAAAGCAGTATTCTCTCGAAGCAGAATGTCGATGTCACACCCGAATGCCACACAAAGGAGGAGGCACAGGATGAAAGCTGCGTACCGGACCATACTGTTTGTCCTGTTTGTAACGGTCTCGTGCCTGGGGACCGGTTGCCAACCGGGTGAACCCGTGGCCGGGTTCACAATGGACCGGACCCTTGGCCCGGTACCGTTGTCGGTAAACTTCACCGATGCGTCGCATATCGAGAAGTCCGCACGGATTGTGTCCTGGAACTGGGAGTTTGGAGATGGCGCGACATCGGACATACCCAACCCGTCACACACGTACACCGTACCGGGGAGTTATGCACCGCGTCTGACCGTGACAACCAACCGGGGCAAAACAAACGCATGCGCGCCGTCCACCGGCATCACGGCGGTGGCCCTTCCCTCCGTGACGGAGATTTCGATAAGCCTGCCGGGCGGCGTGTCTCTGGTGCTGGTGCGGGTCCCGGCGGGCAGTTTTATGATGGGCTGCCCCGCGGATGAACGGGGCGTCATCGGCAATGAGCTGCCCCGGCACAATGTCACCTTCGCGTCCGATTTCTACATGGGCAAGTATGAGCTTACCCAGGCGCAATGGCTGGCCCTGATGGGTTCCTGGCCCGACTGGCCCCCCACGGCAGACGCGGGGCTTGGCGACAACTATCCCGCCTATAACCTTACATGGAACGACGCCCAGGACTTCGTCGCGGCCCTTAATGCGCATATCACGGCGACGGCCCAGGGATCGGCAACCATGCGGCTTCCGTCCGAAGCCGAATGGGAATATGCCTGCCGCGCCGGCACGACAACCCGCTTCTTCTTTGGCGATTCTCTGGAATGCGCCGACACGAGCGAGAACTGCGCGGCCGGCGTCATGCCGGGCGACAGGATCGACTACCTCTGGTACGCGGGAAACAACAGTCCCAATACCGCAAAAGCCGTGGGCGAAAAACTGCCAAACGGATTTGGCCTGTACGACATGAGCGGCAATGTGACCGAATGGGTCTACGATGACTGGCGCTACGGTTACACAGGCGCGCCGACTGACGGCCAGGCGTGGACCGATTCCCCCCGCGGTCCCTACCGGGTAATGCGAGGCGGCACGTACCACATTGACATTTCCGGTTGCCGTTCGGGAAGCCGCTGGACCGGAGAGGTGACCCTGCGATACAACAACGTGGGCTTCCGCGTTGTGCGGGGTTCTTAAGGACCCGGAACGCCGCACGCCGCGACTGAAAGGGTGTCCTTCGCTTCGCGGCATTCAGGACGGCCGGCAGGGATGCCGGCACCCCCCCAAGAAGGCGGCGCTCCGCTTTGCTCCGGGCACCGTTACAGATTGCGGGCGAAGTTGTGCATGGCCCGGAGGTTCTCCAGGGGCGTGTCGCGGACGACTTCGCAACCGGCACTGACGATATAGCGTTCGCCGCAGGCGGCGCGGCAGGCGGCCAGCGCGGCGGTGATGCCCTCGGGCGTACCGTTGCGCAGCATGGATACCGGGTCGATGTTGCCGAGCAGCACCTGGCCGGGCCCCATGGCGGCGCGGGCGGCGGCCATGCTGACCATGTGGTCCAGGTCAACAATCTCACAGCCCAGTTTGCCCATCCCTTCCAGGATGGGCGAAGTGTTGCCGCAAATGTGGAGACGGACCAAGCCGCCCGCGGCATGAATCCCGTCAACAAGTTCCTTCTCATACTGCCAGACATACTCATCGTAAACCATGGGACCGACAAGCGACGCCGCGGCGTCTCCGACACCGATAATGTCGGCGCCCGCTTCGATTTGCGCCCTGGCAAAGGCAAGGCCTGTCTGGACGGCAAAGGCCATAAGATCGCGCACAAAACCGGGGTCCTCGAAAAAGTCCATCATGATGTGGTTGATGCCGCGCAGATCGGCGGCAAGCGCAACGGGGCCCTCGACCCATCCCTCGATAAGCTTTTCCCCGCCAATATTCCGGCGGAACAATGCCGCGGCCTGAACACGGTCGGTCATGCGGCCACCGCCAAGCGGGTCGGGCTGTTTGAGTGCGGCCAGCACGGCTTTGTCTGCCAAGAGCGCATGGCCCTCGTCCAGGGCGGGCGGCTGGTCGTCAAACCAGACAACGGGGGCGCCGCAGTCGGCCGATTCACGGGCAGGATCGGAGATGCAGGAGACGAAATCAAAACCGTGCGTCTCGGCGGCGCGCAACTGCCCCTCGACAAGCACGCGGCAGTTGGCGGCGTAGTTTCGGTACGGCGTGTTGATGTGATCGGCCGCAAACATCATGGTAATGGGCATAAAGGGCATGGCGTCAAGCGGATTTCCACCGATGCAGGCGCGAATGCGTTCATAACCGTTCATGGGCGTGATCTCCAATGTTGTGGCGTTATATTGGCGCCACGGGACCTGCGGGAATAACGGGAAGTGGCGTTTCCCGAATCAGCGGGCTTCCGGCAAACGCCTTCTCTTCCAAAAGGCATACGCGGCAGCAAGGGCAAACGCCGTCCAGGACAGCGCCGCAACGGCGAAGCCGAGATAGAAATCCCAGGGCCGGTACCATACCCGGATATCGTGGTCTCCGGGACCGACACAGACGCCGACAAAGTCGTAGTTGACCCGGCGCAGTTCAACCGGTTTTCCGTGGTCCGTGACCCGCCAGTCGGGGTGCCATGCCTGGGAAATCAGGACCACCCCGCCCTTCTCGTTCTTGAACCGCACGGTCAAGTCACTGGGAGACTGTCTGTCAAAGGGCAAAGGCCGGAACGGCTCCCCGCCGCAAAAGGGACGATCCTCCACAAGGCAGCCCGCACGCGGATCGATGGAAGGGAGCGCTGCGAGCAGCGGGATTCCCCGCGGCGGCAGGTTGGCGCCGGGTACGATGCACACACGGGGCAGCGCCGACGCCCGGCGGCGTATTTCGGCAGGCACCGCCTCTTCCCCGGCGGAAAGCCTCTCCGTCTTTTCTCCAATCATTCCACGATCCCTGGGTGCCGTGACAATATAGGCCACATTCATAATATCCAGAAGAACCGGATTCGCGATATCCCGGGAAGTGTGCTCCCGGAGAAGGGTTGAAGTGGACCTGTCGGATTTCCAGACGGCCTTGTAGAGGTCCAAGTAGCGGCCATAGATGCCCGGGTGATATCCGCCCGCGATTTCAAGCCCCAACCTCGCCGCACAGGTCTGGTCCAGCATGCTTTTCGGCGCCAGCACCCTGAACTCATCTTTCTGCCGCTGCTCCGCAAGAAACTTGGCAACCGGCGTGGTCTTGAAAACATCCTCTGTCTTGGCAACCACCGTATGGTCCTGCCATACAATAAACAGATCACAGCAGGCGAGCAGCAATACGGCCACCTTCCACAGCTTGTCCGGCAGATTCATAATCAACCAGAGCAGCGTCACGGCAACAAACAGCACCAGCAGGATACCGGGCAGCCATACATGGGGAATCGGCTTGTGCTCGGCCCGCCAGAGCATGAGCGCGCCCACGGTCACCGCCGGCAACAGCACCCCTGAAGTGACAGGAAGCAACCATTTTCTCTTCATGCCCCCGCCCTCCGAAACGATCAGCCCGGCAAG
>CAZOMH010000324.1:0-5420 GCA_964580415.1 uncultured Nitrospirales bacterium | reverse complement strand
CTGAAGCGCGCTGCTGTGACCTTGCACAACCGCCCCCCCCCCGGCTGAAGCCGGGAGCAAAGGGGAGCCCGCTGAAGCGGGCTGATAGGATGCCTCGCTGACTTTTGTCCCCCGTGTCCTCCAGGGGGGACGAAAAACGGCAGCCGGGGGCGGCTGTCCTGCATCGTCACTTGGTCGGTGTGTGGAGTGTCGCCTTGTCGGGGTCGTAGGCAAGATACCCGTCCTGTTTCACCACACCCAGTTTCTCGTCCAGACGCGGCAGGAGCGGGTCGGGGCCGGTCATGCCCATCTGTTTGCGCACCTCACGGCGCAGCCACCAGAACCCCGAGTTCCATGAATACAGATGATGCCCGTGCGGCTTGCCGGTCAGGGTGCTGATGGATTCGTGGAAAGCGGGCATCCAGGCCAGTTCCTTCTCCAGCCGCCACAGCAATTTGTCGTCTGCCCAGTCGGACGGCATGCCGTGGATCAGGCCGTCGAGATAGTTCGCGCCGTCGTTGAGGAACCATGATCCGCCGAACACGTAGACGCCGCTGTGTCCGTCCAACAGGTCGCCGTTGGCCTTGGAGATGACACGCATGCCGTAGGGCGACTGGATGCGCATGGTGGTTTCCAAATGGCGTTTCACCAGGTCGTCGGGCAGCAGTTTCTTGCCGAAGACGGCGTAGGTGAGCACTTCACCGTAGAGGCTGTCCTGGCCGATGTTTTCCTGCTGTTTCAGGCTCGTGGCGAAGTAGCCGCCGGTCTCGTTGAACATGCGGCGGTATCCGGCGATGGCCTTGTCGATGTCCGCGCCGGTCACGGGGAAACCGAGTTCCCGCGCGGCCATGAGCGCGCCGCAATGGAAACCCTGGTTCGACGACGGCGCATCATCGTCGTCGTAGGGAAGCTGGTCATGATAGGTCTTCATGAAGGCCTTGTCCGGCGTGAGCCGGGGCGGAATGTAGAGGCCGTCGACCTCGTGGTTTCGAATGAACTGGTAGGCCCGGGCCACGGTGCGCGGGTCCGGCGTGCCGCCGGCCCGTTTGACCAGATAGGACCAGATGAGGAAGTACTGTGCGTTGTCCTCGTAGTTCACCCGCTCGTAGAACACGGCCATGTTGGACTCGGCGTCGTACTTGGGATTGTCCAGTCCCCGGCTCATCCAGAAACCGTCGCTGACCCATTGCTTCCAGCCATAGCCCACACCGGAAATGAAAATGTAGTCGCTCTCGGTCCGCATCAGGTTGCGCCGCAGCAGCAGGTAGGAAGTATTGCGCAGGATGGCCTCCAGCCCCGAACTGTTGAAGCCCTTGGCATTCGCCAGCGCCAGATGCGCGGCCGTTTGAACGCCGTACAGATCGCGCGCGGGCGACGCGAAGAGCCAACTGGTGAAGGTCTGCGTCTGCCCCTCCTCAATGCGCTGCCAGCCGTCGAAGCGGGTGCGGTAGATGTTGGTCGCGTCTACTTCCCAGGGGATCGTCACAACGCGCCCGGCTGACCCGTCGCCCGTAGCGAGGGAGAATTTGCCCTGCGCGGGGTCGCAGCCGAAAAAGCTGCGGTTCTCCCACAGGCCGGGCGAATCGCCGATGACGCCGTAGAAGGTGCCATCGACGAGATAACCGACCATCGGAAAGGTCTGCCACGAATTGTCGCCGAAGCCCGCACCGGTGCAGCTCGGGCTGAAGGTCTTCGCTTCGGTTTCCTCGCCGACAAAGGTGTAACACTTGCCCTTGCCGTTCACGCGCCAGGACATGTCGAGGTAATACCGGCCGTCTTGGATTGCCGTGACCGAGACGGTCCGCTCCAGGAGGCCGGGATTGAGTTGCCGCCATGTTTCGGCCAGGTCCAGTCCGGGCGCGGTTCCCCCGGTCAACGCAAGCGTGTCCGCCTTCTGTTCGGCGTTATCATAGCGAACCGCCGTGCGACCCTGCGGCTGCACCACGACAAGCGGAGTCTCCGCCTCGCCCGATTGCAGCACGGTCTTTCCGCCGTCAGAAAATTGAATGCCTGCCCCCGCAGCGCCGTTGACCACCTGCGGCTGCAAGCCCGCCAGCGCGGAGCCCGTTATCCATGCGACCAGTGCGAATGCCGTTCCCATGAGTGACCGATGCCTCCTGTGTTGGCGTCAAGCATAGAGGAAGTGCTGCTGTCTTGTCATCCCGCGGGAGGCGGATGGGAAGAATCGGCGGCGTTCACCGCCGCACACACGCCCGCGAAGTTGAACTTCGCGGCACCGGGTGAAGAGCCTGCAGGGATGCCGGCGCTCCCAGTAACGCACGGCTCTGATCAGGTGCCGTCGGACATGGGGTCCTTTTCGGGACCGGGGCCCCATATGCTGGTCTTGCCCTCGTTTTGCTGGGGTGCGCCCGGTGTGCTGCGTCCGTCGTCGATGTATTTCTGCAGGAGCTTGGTGAGGCGTTTCACCACGTCGGGATGCTTGTCCTGCACGTTTTCTTTTTCGCCGATATCGGTGCTGAGGTCGTACAACTGGACGGGCGCGGTGCCGGGAGTGTCCGCCTCCCTCTTCTTTGTCTTGCTTTCCAGGTCCGACCCCGCGCAGAGCTCCAGCTTCCACTGGCTCTGCCGAATGGAGAGCGCGCCGCCCGCGGACTGGTGTACGACGGCTTCGCGCGCGGGCTGCGCCGCACGCCCGGCCAGCGCGGAAAGCAGGCTGACGCTGTCCTCGCCGGCATTGTCGGGCAGGGTCGCTCCGGTGATCTCGGCGGCGGTGGCCATGAGGTCGGTGAGGCAGACCGGATGATCGCAGGCGGACCCCGCCTTGATCTGTTCCGGCCAGCGGGCGACGAAGGGGATGCGGTGGCCGCCTTCAAAGATGTTGCCCTTCCATCCGCGGAAATGGTAGCTCGGTTCGTGGCCCATTTCATGCAGTTTCTTGAAGTCCGCCATGGGCGAGGCGCCGTTGTCGCTGGTGAAGATGACGAGCGTGCTGCCGGCCATGCCATTGCGGTCGAGCGCGTCCAGCACCTGGCCCACGCTCCAGTCGGCCTCGCATACGAAGTCACCGTAGACGCCGGCCCTGCTCTTGCCCTCGAAGTCTTTTGTGGGCATGATGGGCGTGTGCGGGGCGCTGAGCGGGAAGTAAAGGAACAACGGTTCCTTGCCCCTGGCGGCGGCGTGCTTGTCGATGCACTCCACGGCCTTTCGGGTCAGCGTGGGCAGCACTTCCTCGTGGACGAAACCCGGCGCAATGGGACCACCGCGGAAATAGGCGGGTTTCTCGCGTGCCTCAATCGTTTCCGTCGGCGCGGCGACCACACGGTCGTTTTCGACGTACACGTAGGGGACCATGTCGAGCGAGGCGGGGATGCCGAAGTAATAGTCAAAGCCGAGCGCGGTGGGACCGCCGGCGACGGGCTTGCTGTAGTCCACGTTGGCCGGGCCGGGACGGGTGCCCTTGGTGGTGCCCCATTGCAGGCCCAGGTGCCACTTGCCGACGCAGACGGTGTGATAGCCCTGTGCCTTGAGCAGCGAGGCCACGGTCATGCGTTCGCGGTTGATGAGCGGGGGCGAATAGCCGTCGAGCACGCTGCACTTGAGCTTGGAGCGCCAACTGTACCTGCCCGTGAGAATGCCGTAGCGGGTGGGCGTGCAGACGGCGGAACCGGCGTGGGCGTCGGTGAAGATCATGCCCTCGCGGCCGATGCGGTCCATGTTCGGGGTGGGTATCTTGGACTCCGCATTGAGGCAGCTCAAATCGCCGTAGCCGAGATCGTCGGCAAGGATATAGACAATGTTGGGCTTGTCCGCCTGCGCTTCGGCCGTCGCCCATGGGCTGGGCGCAACTCCCCCGAACAGCGCGGCCATGGCACCCGTCATGCCCGCGGTCTTCAAGAAGTCACGGCGGGTCGCGCCGCTCCGTTTGCTCCCCGGCGTGTCCGTACTGTTCATGGGTATGGCTCCAATCGTCTTCTGAATGAATCCGCGAAACCCGGCGTGAAACAGTATAGAACAGCCCCGCACCCGGTTCGTACAAGAAGGCCTGCCTGCCGTGTGACCGCCCGCGGCGGTGTTCCCGCTGTTTCGGTTATCCCGCCAGCCGTCCCGCCTGGTACACCAGCACGGCGATGATGAAGGCGATGGCGGTGGAGTAAAGCGTCGAGAAGGCGGCCCATTTCCAGGAACCGCTTTCGCGGGCGATGACAGCGATGGTGGTCATGCAGGGAGCGTAGAGCATAACGAAGAGCATAAGGGCAAAGGCGCGGCGCGGCGACCAGTCGGGCTCGGCGGCGAGCCGCGCGGCGAGCGGGGCGCCGGCATCTCCCTTGTCCGGGTCCATGGCGTAAACCGTGCCGAGCGCGCCAATAACGACCTCCTTGGCGGCAAAGCCGCCGATGAGCGCGATGTTGGTGCGCCAGTCGAATCCGGCCCACTCGGTGACGGGTTCCATGGCGCGGCCGAAACGCCCGGCCATGCTGTGCGAGAGTGCCTCGGCGGCCGTCGGCGCTTTTCCGCCGGGATGCCCGGGCGGCCGGGGAAAATACATGAAGGCCCAGAGCACGATGTTCACCGCGAGGATGATGGTGCCCGCCTTCTTGATGTAGAGCCAGGTGCGCTCCCAGGTGTGCTGAAGCACGCCGCGCAGCACCGGCACGTGGTAGGGTGGCAGTTCCATCACAAAGGGGGTCTGTTCGCCGCGCACGACGAAACGGCGCAGTGCCCATGCGGCCGCCAGCGCCACGCACCAGGATATGGCCCAGAGCATCATCATCATCCGCGTGCGGCCGGCGGGGAAGAAGGCGGCGATCAGCACGGCATATACGGGCATCTTGGCGCCGCAGTTCATGAACGGCGCGACGAGCATGGTCACGATCCGGTCCTTTTCCTCGCGCAGGGTGCGCGTGGCCATGATGCCGGGCACGGCGCAGCCTCCGGCACCCAGTCCGCCGGACACGATGAGCGCAAGAATGGAATTGCCCTGCATGCCGAAGGCGCGCAGGAGCCGGTCGAGAATGAAGGCGACCCGCGCGATGTAGCCGCTGTCCTCGAGCGCCGCAATGAAAAGGAACATGAAGAAAATCATCGGCACGAAGCCCAGCACGCCGCCCACGCCGCGCACGAGGGCCGCGTCAAACAGCGAGTGCAGCATGGGCATGCCCTGCCGCGCGGGCTCCAGCAGGTCCGACAGTTGCGTGAAGGCCCGGTTGACCAGACCCGTGGGGCTGACCCAGCCGCCAAACCACGGCAGCCATGCCCACTCGTCGGAAAGTTTGAACACCCAGAAGAACAGCGCCGCGACCACGGCAACGAGAATCGCCGGCCCCGTCACCCGGCCGCACGCGACGTTGTCGATGCGGTCGGTCAGGTCCATGCGCGATTCGGCCGTGCGCGACACGCACTGGCGCACCGCGCCCGCCGCCACACCGTAGCGCCGACCGGCAATGATGGTGGCCGTATCGTCGCCGAAATGCCGCTCAATG
>CAZOMH010000323.1:0-5424 GCA_964580415.1 uncultured Nitrospirales bacterium | reverse complement strand
GGTGCCCATGCCTCCCATGGCAATGCCGATGTCGGCCGCCTTCAGCGCGGGCGCGTCGTTCACGCCGTCGCCCGTCATGGCGGCGATGGTGCCGGCCGACTTGACCGCCATCAGGATGCGCAGCTTCTGTTCCGGCACGACCCGCGCAAAGATGTTCACCGTTTTGGCGCGTTCGGCCAGTTCGGCGTCGCCCAGCGTGTCCAGTTCGGGGCCGGTGACAAACTGGTCGTGCGGGGTCAGCCCAATCTGGCGCGCGATGTTCTGCGCCGTGGCCGGATAGTCGCCGGTGATCATGACCACGCGGATGCCGGCCGTATAACACTCGCGGATGGCCGCGGGGACGGTGGGGCGTATCGGATCGGACAATCCCACGAGCCCGAGGAATTCGAAGTCAAAGTCGTGCTGGTCCTCGGGAATGCTGCGCTTGTCCAGATGGGACTTGGCCACACCGAGGACCCGGAGCCCGTCGCGGGCCAGCAGGTCCACCTGGGCGGCCAGTTCCTCCCGGCGGGACGGGGAAAAATGGCAGAGGTCGGCAACGGCCTCTGGTGCGCCCTTTGCGGCGATGACATGTTTCTTGGTTTCTGTGGACATCCAAACGTTGGACATTGCCAGCAGATGTTCCGACAGCGCAAACTCATGCTCCAGGCTCCAGTCCTGGTGCAGGTGCTCCGTGTCCCGCAGGTGTTCGTCTCCGAACTGGCGGAACGCCTTTTCCATCGGGTCATAGGGATTGACATGGCTCGCCAGAATACTGAACTCCATGAGTTCGTGAAAGGTTTCGGGGAGCGGCGTCGCGGCGTCGCGAATCGTGTCGTAGGTTTCCGTCCCCGCCACAAGCCGGGTTACAGTCATGCGGTTCTGGGTCAGCGTGCCGGTCTTGTCCACGCACAGCACGCCGGCGGCGCCCAGCGTCTCGATGGCCGGCACGCGCCGGGTCAGCACGTTCTTCTGCGCGATGCGCCATGCGCCCAGCGCCATGAAGATCGACAGCACCACGGGGAATTCTTCGGGAATCATGGCCATCGCCAGCGTGATGCCCGAGAGAATGCCCTCCCTCCAGCTGCCGCGGGTCAGACCGTACACCACCACCACCGCCACGCACAGGAAGAATCCCGTAACCGCGAAATTGCGCACCAGCCGTCCGGTCTGGCGGCTCAGCGGCGTTTCCTCCGTTTCAATCGACTGCAGGGCCTTTCCAATCTTGCCCATTTCGGTGTTGGCGCCCGTGGCCAGCACGCGGGCCATGCCCCGGCCCTTCACCACCAGCGTGCCCGAGAACAGGAACGGGAGCCCGTCGCCGCCGGGACGTCCCATTGCGGAGGTCTCTTCGGCGGCGGTCTTGCGGACCGGGACGGATTCGCCCGTGAGCAGCGACTCGTCGACGGTCATGTAGCTGCTTTGCAGCAGTGTGGCGTCCGCCGGCACCCGGTCGCCCTCGGCCAGCACCAGCAGGTCGCCCCGGGCCACATCCCGTCCGACGATGCGCTTCTCCGTCTGGTCCCGCACGACCAGCGCCCGGGGGCTGGACAGGTCGCGCAGCGCCTCCAGCGCGCGCTCCGTTTTGCGCTCCTGGTAGAAGGTGATTCCGATGATGACAAACACAAAGCCCAGCAGCATGACCGCGTCGGTCGTCTCGCCCAGGGACAGATATATCACGCCGCAGGAAATGAGCAGCAGGAACATCGGTTCCCGCACCACCCCCAGCAGCATCCCCAGAAGTCCGTCCTTCTTCGCGGCCGGAAGTTCGTTGTGCCCCTCGGTCCGCAGGCGCTCCAGCGCCTCCTGCTCCGTGAGTCCCTTCAGTTGTGTGACGTCCCAGTTTTCCGCCATTGTACCCGTTCCGGTGGTGGCCCTGCCGGGCCGTTTTCTAGGCCTGTTCCCTGCGGATTTCCCCGACCAGTTCCTCGAGCGGCTTGAGCTGCACGTTCTCAAGGGAGGCCCGCTCGTAATAGCCGAACGGGTTGTCAAGGCTGCGGATCAGCGCCAGCAGATAGATCAAGAAGAAGCTGATTACAAAGACGAAGAACAGCGATTCGCGAAACTGGGCGAATTCGGTGAGAATAAGCCCCGCACAAAGCAGGATGGTCGTCAGTTCGGCGATGATGTATCCCGAGCTCACAAAGTCCGTCTCCCGGATGACGTGGCACCGCACGACCATCCGCCGCAGGTTGGTCTGTTCCTGTTTGAGCCGCGCGATAAAGGGGGGCGCCGTGAGGGGTTCAAAAGCGGTGAAGTGGTCGTTCAGTCCGCGGATCAGATCAAACACCTCGCGGGTGCGGCGTTTCTTGTGAAACCAGTTGAGAATGGCCTCGGCCAGCGTGCCCGTGTAAGCGAGGCAGGACTTCGCCGCTTCCGCCTGCCTGGCCTTCCATATCAGGCTTGCCTCGTCGCGGATTGCCTCAAGGCTGACCGCCAGTTCGCCCGGCAGTTTCTCGCTCTCCTTGTAGTCCGCAAGCACGCCCGCTATCAGAAAGCCCATCAGAAACACGTTGGCCGCAAGGATGCCTGAAAAGAGCGGGCTCAACGACAGCACTTCCAGTCCCAGCCAGTGCGCCCCGACTTTCAGGCCGATCACCAGGCACACCACAGGCAACACCCGCAGGACAAGCGAGCACGAGGCGGAATAATTCTTGAAACTCCACATAAAACCCATCCTTGATCATGACGCAAACGGCGGCTTGCGGCAAACAAGGGAAAGCCCGGCCGGCGTCAATGAAACAGAACCATAATTATACCATTTCGCGCGCCGGTCTGTCCGCCGCTGTTTGCCGCAGGGAGGCGCTATCGGGACTGGGGACGGCAGGAAGGCCGCCATTTGGGCGCCTCGCTCTCCGGCTTGACGGGCTTTTCGCCCAGCAATTCCGCCACCTTCGGTTCGATGGCTTCCGCCCAAATCCGGCAACCCTCTTTGTTCGGGTGCTCACAGTCCGGCATGAGCGACTTGGGGATGGTGCCGTCGGGACGCAGAAATATCTGGTTGATGTTCATGAAAAAGACATGTTTCCCGTCGTCCATCCTGGCGAGGATTTCATTGGTCTCGGCCAGTTTTACCTGCTCCTCGTTGGGATTCTCGCCCCGGAAGGTAATCCCCAGCAGAAGAATCTTCATATCCGGCTGTTTCTCGCGCAGTTGCTTTACGATCACCGCGTTTCCTTCGGCAATTTCCCCGGCCGTGTTGAAAGGGCCGTTGTTCTGGCCAATCATTACAATAGCCAGCCTGGGCGACACACATTCAAGATTGCAGTGGTCCAGGCGCCAAATTACATGCTCTGTCCGGTCCCCGCCGATGCCCAGATTTACCGCGTCGCGGTGTTTGTAGTACCTGTTCCAAACCGCCCGCCCGTCTTCCTCCCAGCGTTGGACAATAGAATCGCCAATCCAGAGCACCCCCGCATGTCCCTCCTTCAGACGGTCCGCCATGGACTGGTGACGCTTGACCCAGCGGGGCTTGTCCTCCCGCGACACCGGCGTGGTGGCTGTGTTTTCGGCGACCGCCGCCAGAGTGGCGGTGAGCATGAGGGCCGTCAAGACGCCGGAAAGCATCCGTTTCCGCAGGCATGTGTGTTTCGTTGTCATGATGGAACCTTTGTTTCGGTGTTTTGCGATTCGACCCATGCACAAGGCAAGTCCACAGTATCTCATATCGCCGGGTGCCGCCAAAAACCGCGGCACCCGCCGCCGAAGCCGGGTTCTCTGCCGTGCCTGCTCCGAAAGGCGCGGGATGTTTACCGAAAGTTTACGCTTCCTTTGCCGGGGCTTTTCCGGCGTCTGGTCTAATTCCACTGTGGACGGGTCCCAATGCCGGGAACGTTCGGCTGTCCGAATCGGAAAACGGCGGGCAGGACACCGCAAGAAAGGACTGAACCCAATGCATTATGTTGTTCACCTGGACCGGCAGAGTTCTGAAGAGGCCGGACCGGAAGACACCTTTCAGGTGGTCTCCATCGAAGACGACGAGGACAACAACTACACGGAATCGGTCGGAATAGACCAGCGCGTGCATTTCCATTCCCTGGAAGAACTCGCGGAGGAAATCGAGCGGAGAACCGGCCAGCCCGCGGAAGTTGACGAAGAGTAGGTCCCGGCGCTTCGCCACCGGCATCCCGTTTTCGCGAAGAGCGCTGTCTGTGCGGAGGCCTGTTTCTGTTCCATCCGAAATTCGTTGGTTGCGGACGGCGGCTGCACCACGCTATCGTGTAGCCGGTTCCGGGGGCTGGCTTGGGAGAAAACGGGGTTGCAGCGAAGCCGCATGTTCGGAAACTGGGTATCGAAACCATGACATCAGCGAATGAGTGGTTCTATTGGGCGCTCCTTTCCGCCGTGTTTGCGTCTCTCACGGCAATCTTTGCAAAGATTGGACTCGCGGGCGTCGATTCCGACCTCGCCACGCTGATCAGAACCGTTGTAATCCTGTTTGTGCTTGCCGGGTTTGTCTATTTCGCCGGAAAATGGAGCAATCCGTTCGTTCTGAGCCGGAAGACATGGAGCTTTCTCGTCCTGTCCGGGCTGGCCACAGGGGCTTCCTGGGTCTGCTATTTTCGCGCATTGAAAACCGGCGAAGCGTCAAAGGTCGCTCCGGTGGACAAGCTCAGCCTCGTTCTGGTTGCCGTATTTGCCGTCATTTTTCTCCACGAGCGGCCTGGTGTCCGGGAGTGGCTGGGAATCATCATGGTGGGCGCGGGCGTCCTGATCCTGGGGTTCAAGCGGTAAACACCCGCACCCGGCGTGGTTGTGGTGTGTTCGAGAAGCCGTGCCGTCCAACGGGCGGTGCAGACTGATCGCCTGCGTGTCTGCCGCGGCTATTCCGCCTTTGCGCCGTCCCCGCGCAGCGTGTTGACACCGACCTCCCGGGCCCAGACGTTCCACCGGTCCAGCATGCCCTTCGCCCGGTCCGGCTGTGCCTGGGCGAGATTGTTCAGTTCTGTGCGGTCCGCCTCCAGGTCATACAGTTCCCAGTCGCCCCCCTTGGCGGCCACCAATTTCCACTGGTTCTCGCGCATCGCGCGGTTGCCCTCGTGCTCCCAGAACAGCGGCGACCGGGGCTCGCGTGTCTTGCCGTCGAACACGGGCGCCAGGCTCTTGCCCACCAGCGGGGTAATCTTCTCTCCTCCGTTCGACTCCGGATAGTGCGCGCCCGAGATTTCGGCGCAGGTGGCCATGATATCGGTGATGTGCGCCACCTGTTTGGTCAGCGCGCCGTGCTCTTTGATGCGGGAAGGCCAGCGCGCGATGAGCGGCGTGGCGATACCGCCCTCGTGGCACCAGTGCTTGAACATGCGGAAGGGCGTGTTGCTCGCATTGGCCCAGGGACGCCTGTAGGACGTGTAGGACTCGCGCGTGCCCGGCTGCGCGCCGGGCTTGCCCAGCTTCGGCTTGTTGCAGTCCTCGTGGCACCCGCCGTTGTCGGCCAGGAACAGCACG
>CAZOMH010000322.1:0-5425 GCA_964580415.1 uncultured Nitrospirales bacterium | reverse complement strand
GCAGATTCGCCGCATGTGCGATCTCGTCGGGCTGAAGGTTACGGGGTTGCGCCGTATACGCATCGGCCGGGTCCTGCTCGGCGGTTTGCCCTCCGGGCAGTGGCGGTATCTTGGGGCGGACGAGGGGTTTTAACCCGGATATTCTGCCGGCCGGTCCGAATCGGTATGGCCGAACGCCATGCGCGGACCCCGCCGCAGGCAGCCCGCCCGCAAAGAATCAGAAATTCGCCGCGCCGTTCTCCCTCGGGCCCATTGCCCGCTTGAGCGGCTTTCCCACGAGCAGTATGCCCAGCCCGGCCCCGATGGCGATGACGGCAAGAAGGATGAAGAAAGCCTCCTTGGAAGTCTTTTCCCAGTAGCTGCCGATGTATCCCGAGAGGTAGTTTCCAAAGAAGCTCGACATGAGCCACATTCCCATGAGCATGGAGACCATTCTTGGCGGCGCCAGTTTGGTCACAAGCGACAGGCCGATGGGGGAGAGATAAATCTCGCCCAAGGTGAGAATGGCAATGCAGCCGGCAAGCCACAGCATGCTGACCTTTTCGCCGCTCCCGACAGCCAGCGAGGGGGGGATCATCACGAGGAATGAAAGCCCCGCGAGAATGCAGCCGATGCCCATTTTCGTGACGGATGACGGTTCGCGGTCCCTCTTTGCCTGGGACGCCCACACCATGTTGACCAGCGGAATAAGGGCGAAAATGAGCATTGGATTGAGCGCCTGGAACCAGGATGCCGGCATCGTCCAGCCAAAGAGCACCCTGTTTGTGTTCGCATCCGCCCACAACGCCAGGGTGTTGCCCTGCTGTTCATAGGTGGCCCAAAAGATGACCGTGAAGATCATCAGCACGACGAGGGCCCCGATTCTCGACTTGTCACTCTTGTCAAGGGGCTTGTTTTCGCGCGCCAGGGCGCCGGCCGCCTTTTGCATAATCTGGTCGGGCGCCAGGTGCTTTTGGCCGAGCAGGTAGACGGCCAGGCCGACGAGCATGCCCACGCCGGCGCATCCAAAGCCCCAGTGCCAGCCGTACACCTCGCCCAGGGTTCCGCAGACAAGCGGCGAGAAGAAGGCGCCAAGGTTGATGCCCATGTAGAAGATGCTGAAAGCCCGGTCCCTTCGGTGGTCACCCGGTTCATACAGGCCCCCGACCTGAGTTGAAATATTCGGTTTGAAGGCGCCGTTTCCCAGAATCAGGAAGAAGAGAGCCGGATAGAACAGGCTTTCCACGGCCATGAGGAAATGCCCGACGGCCATCAATATTGCCCCGAGTATGACGCTTTTTCTCTGCCCCAGGTACCTGTCGGCAAGAATGCCGCCGAAGAACGGGGTGAAATAGACAAGGCCAGTGTACAGGCCATAGATGCCGGAGGCGTGTCCCTGCGAGAACATCAACTGTTTTGTCATGTAATAGACGAGCAGCGACCTCATGCCGTAGTAGGAAAAGCGCTCCCACATTTCCGTAAAGAACAGAAAGTACAGGCCGGTGGGGTGTGTTCTCCCGGCTGTCGTCTCAACCATGCTGCCTCCTGTCGGCGGTTCACGATAAGATTGCCGCGTTGTCATGCCGTGACACCGTCCAAAACCCAAAACCGCGGGCCTAATTCACAAAGAGCTCCGCATAGTACTTTGGCGTGAGCTTTTCACCGGTCGCCTTTTCGATCAAGTCATTCCAAAAGTAGCGTTTTCCGTTCTCAAAGATGTTCTCCACAAGATACCCGCCAACTTCCGTCCTGCCGGCATAGGCGGGATTCCGGCAATCCCCCTCCTTGATCACGTGTTTCACCATATAGGCGTTGATTTGCGAGGCCAGAAGACCGCCCAGCAGGTAGTTGTGATAATAGCAGGGCACCGTGGCGATGTGTATCTTGGCGGCCCAATCCGGCTCGTTTCTGCCGCCGGGTTTCTTTACCCGTTGGTATTTTTCGACCAAAGACCACCACAGCGCGTTCAAATCCTGCCCGGGATTTTCATAGAGGCTCTTTTCAAAGTGATACATGACCTGGGACCAGCGGGAGAAGACGATCTCCTGGAGTTTTGTCATCTTGAAGGATGCATCCGAGATCGCGGACGCCTCTTCCCCGGGCAGTCCGAGCATGGACTTCATGAAACTGGAATTTGCCCCCAGCCTTCCAAACATCATGGCGATTGCCTCGGTGACAAAGGTGTGGGCCTCCACCCGCAGCGTGAAGGGAAGGTCTGTCTTTGCGTAGTATTTCGAATAGCCGGCATGGCCAAGTTCGTGAAGCGCCGTATCCATCCAGTTCGCATCGTTTTTGGCGTTCAGGAAGATTCGCACATCCCCCGCCCGGTCGATGTCGGTGCAAAAGGCGTGCTGCTGTTTGCCGGGCTTTTCATAAAGGTCACTGTTGGCGAGAATATCATCGACGTTGATGCCTATGCCGTCATAGAAAGTCCGGGCAAGCCCCACCACGTCCTTGTCCCTGTAATACTTGTCCAGGTCAACCTGATAGACGGCGGGAGCCTCCTGAAAGAAGCGGTTCTGGTAGTGCCAGGGCATTAGGTCTTTCACCGGGACATTGAGCCGCGCCGAAAGGAAGGGGTCGATCTCCCGGTCTTTGAGGTCCCTGTAGGCGTCCCGTGTGAGACTGTCCAACTGGTCAAACAGCGCCTCGATTTCATCCGGGTCCTGTTCGTCAAGCCGGAGGGACATTTCGTGATAGTTCTTGAAGCCGATGTCCCGCGCGATCTCGTTTCTCTTTTCAACAAGTTTCAAAACGTCGTCTTCGACCTGTTTTCCCACCTGCTTGCTGCTTTGCCAGGCTTCCTGAAGCGCGGCTGAATCGGTTGAAGTCTTCAAAACTTCCTCGATTTGGTTGTCCGTCAGTTCCTTGCCGTTTACGGTTGCGCGGTAGGTGGAAAATTTCTGCTGGATGCCTGTTTGTATTTTTACCATCTCCTCCAGCTTTGCCGGGTCGGCCTGATTTCCGCGGAATGCGTTCAGCAGCAGATCAAGCTCCCGCTTCTGAACCGGGTCTGTGACGGCGTTTGTTGCCTTGAATACCGTCAGTTGCCTGTATTCCTCCTTGTCCGACAGCAGCTTTGTTATTTCGATCTGGAGCTTTTCGGAGCGTTTGTAGTCTTCATCCTTGCCGGATACGGCGGACTCGTAGTAGGCGAGGTTGCATTCCTTTGACAGGGGAACCATCCGGGCTTCATATTGTTTCACGAAAGCGTTGAAATCCCCGCTGTTCTCCCGGGCCTGCGCCGGGGAAGACGGAAAGGCCGAAGCGCACAAGACGGATACGAACAGAAGCTGTTTCATGTTCCACCTCACGGACACGTTGAATGCCCAAGGGACCAATCTGCCGGGCACTGCAACCCTTGCTGCGCCGTGGGCATGTGCATTCAGGTCAATTTATCAGAAGTGTCCGCGCCACGCAACGTGGCGGGAGCGGCTTTTTGCTCATGCCCTTTTGCACATGCATTGAATCCATTTTTGCCCCGTCCTATAATCACCGTGACGAGAGCAGGCTTGGGAACAGATTACGCCGGCCGCGGCGGATTGAAACCTCTTGGGCGGACCGGATCGGGAAGAATGCATGCCGTTTCGGGGTTGAACATGGGTTGGCAGCCGGATCGTGCGCCCTTGCCATGATGATGTCGTGCAGTTCACCGAACTGTCCAAATGATGAAAGGCAGAAAAATGCTTCGCTACTTGTTGTCAGTGCTGGTTCTTGCTTCGATGTTGACCGCCGTGGCGTATTCAGAGGAGCGGGCCAATGTGCCGGAAACACTGAAATGGCGGTCCTCGGACATTTATCCGGGCATTGAAGCCTGGCAAAAGGCCAGGGAAGAAATTTCGTCACGTGTCTCCAGGGCCGGCGAATTGCAGGGGAAGCTGGGCGCGTCCCCCGACAGCCTCTACAGTACCCTGTCCGCTGTGATGGACATGCAGAGGGACCTTGAGCGGCTTGCAACCTATGCCTCCATGTGCTTCGATGAGGACACCCGGGCGGCCAAGTCCGCCGAGATGAAACAGTCGGCCGACGAACTGGCCGTGAAATTCTCCACGGCCTGTTCCTTTGTCCGGCCCGAGTTGCTGGCACTGGGCAAGGCCAGGGTGGAAGAGTATGTGAAGGCCGACAGCCGGCTGGCGCCGTATGCGGTATGGCTTGAGGACATACTGCGCTACGAAGAGCATACCCTGTCCCCGGCGGAGGAGAAGGTCGCGTCGCAGGCGGAAATGATGTCTTCGGGCGGCGCGAATATTTTCGAGGTGTTCAACAACGCGGAACTTCCCTATCCGGAGGTGACGTTGTCGTCGGGGGAAAAGGTTCGCGTGGACGCGCAGGGGTACACCAGGTACCGGGTTTCAAGCAACCGCGCGGACCGGGATGCGGTGTTCAAGGCGTTCTGGTCCAAGCGCAAGGAGTTCGAGCGCACGCTGGGCACAACACTCAATGAACACGTGAAGTCCCACATATTCAACAAAGAGGTCCACAAGTACGACAGTTGCCTTTCCGCCGCGCTTTTTGACGCAAACATACCGACCGATATCTACACCCGGCTCGTTGCGGATGTGCATGACAATCTTCCGACCCTGCACCGGTATCTGAAACTGCGGCAGCGGATCATGGGGGTTGATCAGCTCCGCTACGAAGACCTCTACGCCCCCATCATCAAGGAGGTGGAACTGCGCTACACGCCCGAGGAGGCCATGGCGTTGGTTCTGGCGGCGGTGGAACCGCTGGGGCCGGAGTATGTGGCGGCGCTGAAGAAGGGGTATGACGACCGCTGGGTGGACTATATGCCCACCGTGGGGAAGAAATCCGGCGCCTACAGCACGAACATTTATGATGTACACCCGTACGAGCTGCTGAATTTCAACGGTCTCTATGACGATGTTTCGACCATGGCGCATGAATGGGGGCATTCCATGCACTCCTACCTTTCCAGCAAGAACCAGCCGTACGTCACCCATGACTACAAAACGTTCGTCGCCGAGGTGGCTTCGACCCTGAATGAGAACCTTCTGTTTCACCACATGCTCGGCCAGTGCAAGGACAGGGACACGCGGCTGTTTCTTCTGGGTTCCTATCTTGATGTGCTCCGGGGCACGCTTTTCCGGCAGGTGCTCTTTGCCGAGTTTGAACTTCGCATTCATGAAATGGCGGAAAGCGGAGACTCGCTGACCGGCGAGAAACTGAGCAAACTCTACCTTGAACTCGTGAAGACGTACTACGGGGACAGCGACAACGTCTGCAAGATCGATGACCTTTACGGTGTGGAATGGGCCTATATTCCGCATTTCTACTACGACTTTTATGTTTATCAATACGCCACGAGCATCGTGGCCTCGTCGCAGATTTCGTCTTTGATACGCGCGGAAGACGTTTCGGGCAACCGGGAGAACGCCCGTGTAAAAGCGTACCTGAACATGTTGTCCTCGGGGTCGTCCAAGTATCC
>CAZOMH010000321.1:0-5437 GCA_964580415.1 uncultured Nitrospirales bacterium | reverse complement strand
ATGGCTCCTCCCTCTTGAACCTTTGGACCCCGACAACGGCCCGGCCAAGACCGATGACGGAAAACCGCCGCGGGTCTGGGAGTATCTTCTGAGCGGAGGCAGTCTCGAAATGTCCCCTTGGAAAGGCACAGATTTCAAGGGGAAGGTCTTTGACAACACAAAAGAAAGCGGCCTTTCCAGTTTCGAGGCCACGGTGGACGGCGGCACGGTCCATGGCAGCTACACGCATGTGAAGGCGAGCAACGTCATGCGGCTTGTCGGCGAGTGGAACAACATACCGTCCGCGTATATCATCCGGCATATTGATCTGCCCGAACTGCTTGAAGCGCGCATTTCGGGAAACGTCGATTACACGATGGATTCCGACGATCCCACAGCAACCCTGGATGGAAAGTCCACTTTTGAGGCCAAAGAGGGTCATTTCCTTCCCGATGTGCTCTTGCAGACTTTTGGAGCCGAATTTGCGGGAACCCTTGTGGGTCTTCCCCCGTCGGCGCTGACTTTCTCCAATTTCAGCGGCAACGTTGTGCTAAAGGGCGACCATATCATTACGGACAACATGAAGATTGAATTGCCCGGCATGACCCTTTCCGGCAACGGCACTTGGGTAACCCTGGGCGATGTTGATTATACGGTCAACATAAGCGTTAATCCCGATACGGCGGAACAAATCCCCCTCCTTCGCGACAGCTTTAACCTGCAGGGTCTGCGCCTGACCGGCCGCAACGTCGATCTTGGGTTTCGTATCACCGGTCCGGCTTCCAAACCCACCAGCCAAATTGCCGGTATGCCCAAAATGGGTGTAACCCTCGTCAGCGGTGCCGCGGAAATGACCAGCCAGACCGTCCGCGTCATGGACCTTCCCCGTCAGTTGCTGATGAGCATTTTCAAGACCGGCGGCGGAATATTGGGTGCCTCGCGGCAGTCTCCCGAATCGAAGAAGGCGGCACCGAAGAAAGCCGTCAAATAGCCATATCTTGCGGCTTCTTCTTTCTTGCCACCAGATATTGCCCTAAAGTATACTAGCGCCTGCGCGGATGGGTGGTTTTAGCGTCCCTGTTTGGGGATGACAAAGCGGTGAGAACAACACATGGAATTCAGTATTCGAAAGAGCGCCCGGTCCTGCGAAGTGTGTGCGGTCGAGTTCGTCCATAGCCAGTGCATTCACTCCTCGGTGTGTTTTTCCGAGAAAGACGCTCTTGTCCGTGCGGATTATTGCGATGCCTGCTGGACCCCCGAACTGAGCCGTGCCGCATACTCCGCATGGACCACCCACTTCTCCGATCCGCGTATCGCCGACCAGCAGCCGCCGGAAGTCTTTTCCCCGCTGCGCCGCCTCTTTTATGAGGCCTGCGCTTCGGAGGACCGTCTCGAGCAGGCCAAGGCGTTTCTTGCCGCCCAGCTTCTGCGCCGACAAAAAGTGTTTCGCCAGATCAAAGAGTCGAGCGATATGGACGGAGACACGCGCACAACCCTTTACACCGACCGCATAGGGAATCAGTTTATCGAGGTTCGTGATCCGAACTTCACCTACGCCGAATTGGATGCCGCCCGGGTAACGCTGCTGCGCAGTCTTCGCGAACTGGAGGAGGGCACCTCCTCCGCCGCGGAATCCGTTGAGAACACCCCGGACTCGCCTGCCCAAGAGGAACAGCCCGGGGAGGTTTTGCCCGATATTACGACAACCGTTCCTTCCCCCGAATCCGTACCATTATCCGAAGCGGAATGAAAACCATGCCTGTATTAAAGCGAGAGCAAACCACAGACGGCCGGGGCAGTGTGCTCGTGGCCGAATTGACGACGAAACAGACGGTCTTGCTTCTTTGCGGCGGTTTGGTGCTGCTCTGTGCTGCCTTTGTAGGCGGTCGACTTGTGGCACAAGTGGACCGTCCCATCGCAATTCCTGGCCAGCCCGCCGGAAACGAAGGAAACAATGCCCCTGCCCCGTCTGACACGTCCCCCGTGCCGAAGGAAACTGTCGCCAAGGCAACTGTAACGACCGGGCCCACACAAACCTACACGATTTCGGCCATGGACGCCCGCGCTGCGACTCCTGCCGCACCCGTTGCCTCCCCTGCGCCGCCGGTTCCCGCGACTGCCCCGGCGGCGGCACCAGCCGCTCCGGTGCCGACCGGAGCGCCCGCGCCCGCGCCCGCTCCGGCTGCCGCCGCCGCCCCCGCAAGCGCACCGGTTGCCATTGAGGAAGCGGCGGCGGCTCCACCGACTCCAGCCCCTGCCGCCGCACCCCCCGCGGCAGCCCCGCCACAACAGGTTATCCCAATACCCTCTGTCAGTCCGCCAACCGCTGCTTTAAAAACGACTTCATTGGTTCCTGCAACCAAGAAGCGTCTTACGGACCTCCCCCCGCTTCCGAGCAACAACGACGTGGCGGTTCCGACCCCTGTCCCCCTGGAAAAACCCGCACAACCTGAAGCACAGCCGGTACAGGTCGCAGCGGCTGCTCCTCCCGCCACCAGCCAGATTGTTCCCGCAGATCCGCCAATGACTCCCGAGCCGACGGCTCCGGCGCCGCCCGCCAAGCCGGTAACGAAACCCGTTGCCCCTGCCGCCCCCCCTGCCACAACCGCTGTTGCGCCGCCCGCTACCGCTCCCGTCCCGCCCGCAACAAAATCGGCCAAAGCTGCCACAGCACCCGCGGAAAAGCAAGCCGCAGCAAAGGGGACGTCGTTTGCGGTACAGCTTGGATCATTTGACGGTCCGCAACGCCAGACCAAGGCGCAAAACCTTCAGAAACACGTCAAGAAGGACTTTGGTCTGAATGCGCAAATTGTGAACTCGGACAAAGACAAACTCTCCCGTGTTGTCATTACCGGTTATGCGGACAAGAGTTCCGCCGCTGCGGCCTGTGCCGAACTTCGCAAGAAGTCTGGTCTGTCCGACGCGTTTGTTCAGGCACTCTGATCCCATTTGTGAGTGGAAAACGACATGATAAAGATCGCTGTTATTGGACCGGGCGCCATGGGTTGCCTTTTCGCCGCGCGCTTTGCCCGCGCCGGACACAGGGCGTGTCTTGTTGACTACAAACCGAACCGCGCGGACATCCTTTCCAAAGGCGCGATAACGGTTGAGGATGACTCTGGAACCTTCACGGAACGCATTCCTGTCAGCACCCAACTGCCGCAGGGGATGGACCTTGTGCTTGTGCTTACCAAAGCGTACAGCACCGCCTCGCTGCGCCTTCCCGGCGAAGTCCCGGTCCTGACTCTTCAAAACGGCCTCGGCAATGTGGAAACCCTTTGCAGCATGATCGGCAGCGCGCGGGTTATTGCGGGCGTGACATCCGAAGCTGTCACCCTTCTGGAACCCGGCCGTGTGCGGCACACGGCAAGCGGCCGCAGTGCCTTTGGCGCATGGACTTCGTGCCCTTCCGACCTCGCCTACAAAGTGTTTCGGGACGCCGGTTTCGACGTCATGCTCACAGACACACCGGGTCAGGTGATTTGGGAGAAGGCGGCCATCAGCGCGGGCATCAATCCGCTCACAGCGCTTCTTGATGTTCCAAACGGGCGTTTGCTCGATTCCACCGAGGTCCGGCAGTTGCTTCGCGATCTTGTCCTCGAGGCGACCAAGGTTGCCGCCACCGAAGGATACCGTTTTCAGCAAAGCCTCGTGGAGGCCGCCGAAGAGCTTTGTCATCAAACGCGCAGCAATATTTCCTCCATGCTTCAGGATGTCCGCAACCGCAGGAAGACGGAAATCCGGGCCATCAGCGGCGAGATCATGCGGCGTGCCCGCGCCGCATCCCTGCCGACCCCGCGCACCCGCGTCGTTTACCAGCTTGTCAGGGGCCTTGAGAACCGGTGAAACTTCCGGGAATCACATACGACAGCAACCAGCGTTTCTCCGCGAGTCAACGCATCCAGTTGTTTCTGTTTCCGCCCCTGATGGCGGCAATCATGCGTCTTCTCTTCTGCACTATCCGCCTTGAAATACGCGGTGCGGACAATGTTGACTCGGTTATCGCGCGGCACGGACACACGCTGATGGCCATCTGGCATGAGAGCAGCCCAATGGCGTGCTGGTTCGCCCGCGGTCGAAACTACCATACGCTGACCAGCCACAGTTTCGACGGGGAACTGGCCGCCCGTATTCTTCACCACTTTCGCATTGAAGCGGTCCGCGGTTCTTCGTCAAGGGGCGGTGCCGAAGGGTTGCGTCAATTGCAACTGGCCACGCAGGTGGTTGCATGGGTTGGTTTTACTCTTGACGGCCCCAGGGGGCCCCGGCGGGTTGCCAAAGCGGGAATTGGCGTTCTCGCCGCCCGCACCCGGTTGCCGGTCGTTCCCCTGGCAATTGTCCCCCTGCGGTGCATACGGCTCAATTCTTGGGATCATCTTCCTATTCCCCTTCCTTTCAGCCGGATCATCTGCGCTTTGGGCGAACCAGTGCCGCCGCCGCCATCCGAGAGCGCGGAGGATGTGGAACTTACGCGTCTTGCGGTGGAGCAAAGCCTCAACCGCCTGCAGGAACAGGTTGAGGCCGAGGCGGGGGCTGCCGTCTAAGAGGGCAAGAGGCGTGAAGACGGTTGCAGCCCGGCCTCTTCGGCTTCTTGAACGGCCCTTAGCTGTCCGCAGGCTGCAGCGATGTCGCCGCCATTTTCCCGGCGGAGTGTTGTCTTCACCCCGGCCTGTTCGAGTATCTGCTGAAAGGCGACGCACCTTTCCCGCGGCGATGCGCTGAACGGCAATCCGGGCACCGGATTGCCGGGAATGAGATTCACAAAGGCTTTGAGCCCTTTTAAAAAAGCAAGCAGTTCCCGTGCGTCCTCCGGAGAGTCATTCACGCCGTTCAGCATGGTCCACTCGAAAGTGACCTGGCGTCCCGTCTTGGCAACATAATCGCGAACCGCGCCGCGCAAATGGGCCAAACCATCGCGACGGTTGTGCGGAACCAGTCTGGAGCGCAATTCATCGTTTGCCGCATGCAGGGAAACGCTAAGCCGCACCTGCCAGTCTTCCTGAGCGAACCGCGCTATTCCCCCGACGACACCCACCGTCGATACGGTAATGCGCCGGGCGCCGACTCCGAGCCCCCCGGGATGCATAAGCAGGTTAATGCTGCCCACAACCGCATCATAATTCAAGAAGGGCTCTCCCATGCCCATATAGACAATATTGGGAATCACCCCGCGCGGAATTTCGCCCGCTGTCAGCAGCAGCACGGCCTGTCCGGCGATTTCCCCCGCGTCCAGGTTCCGCCTGAACCCGCCCGCCCCTGTTGCACAAAAGGCGCATCCGAGCGGACACCCCGCCTGGGAGGAAAGGCAGAGAGTAACCCTGTCGCCGTCCCGCAACAGCACAGATTCAACCTTTTCCCCGTCAGAGAGTTGAAAGAGCGCCTTGGTCGCTCCCGAGCCGTCAGAGACCTGGGTGCGCACCACACGCAGGCCATCGCGCAGCCACTGCACCACCGCGCC
>CAZOMH010000320.1:0-5443 GCA_964580415.1 uncultured Nitrospirales bacterium | reverse complement strand
GGTAGGTCCACCCCAGCAGCGATATGTAGTAGTACCACGGCTTGTCGTGCAATGCCACGCTGCCCGCGCCCTCCGCCCCCCGGTGCAGATAGTTGGCAAAGGTCAATACCGAGTCCAGCACTCCGCGTGGATAGGTGTAGAAGGAGGAATAGAAGGTAACGGATACGGCGGCGGCGGCCAAAACGAGCGCCCCAGCCTGGAACGCCAACACGCGGCCGGAAAGCCGCGCCGACGGGGTGTCTTCCCCGAACAGGACCGGCCAGCGGCCGTCCCGGAGGCGGCTGTGGAGGAGGGTCAGCGCGGTTGCGAGGGCCATCGCGGCAAAGACAACCACACAGGTTTCTTTGGTGGCATGGACCAACCCCAGACAAACACCGGTGGCCAAGGCCCAGCCAAGGCCCGGTTTTCGCCACCAGCGCCATGCGCAGGCCAGTGCCGCATAGACAAACAGCACGAACAGCGTTTCCTGGATGTAGTAGCGGCTGTAGTAGGTCATCGCGTGGGACACGGCTGTCAGAAGGGCCGCCCAAAAGGCCGCCCAGCGGCCCAAGGGAAGGACCAGCAGGCCGGCCAGCGCCACCATCAGAATGCCGCAGAGGGCGGGAACCAGACGGTATTCGGTGATGGTGGAATCGCTGAATTTGTCCACCCCCGCCGCTTTGAGCACGGCCAGCGTCATGTAGTAGAGCGTCGGACCGTGGTGCTCCTTCGGATCGTACCGGTATTCGCCCTTTTCCAGCAGCCGCCCCGTCTTGACGGCCTGGTTGGCCTCATCCCCGTGCAACGGGCGCTTTTCAAGGCCCGTCAGGCGAAAAGCGGCACCGACCGCCACCGCGGCGGTGAACAGCAAGACAAAGGCTGCAATCTCATACCGTTTCATGCCGATTACCTTACGGGCTATACCGACGGAAAGCAAGCACGCCGCTGGGGGACTGGCTCCCATTTCCGCATAGTACCTACCCTCTTCAGCGCCCACACGCACCGGAAATGGGTGCCTGTACCCGGGAAACCAAACACCGTACTTGGGCGTGATGCACGGATGTTGGCTGAAGAGGCGGCGGCCCCTTCGGCGGACTTAACCAAGAAGGACGGCAGGCTTCGTTTGAGTATTTGCGGCCCTGCCGCTGCTCTGTTTCGCCGGGGCCGCGCCCCGGCGCTCCTGCGGAAGCGTTGCTTCCGCAGGAAAGCGGTGGCATGGCCGCCGCACTCAAAAATAGAACGCGCCGTCCCGGTTTCCCGGAACGGCGCGACAACGTCTTGAAAATGCCCTGAACTACTTCGCGGGCTTGCCGAACACTTCGACTTCCACGTAGTGGCTCTTGTCGTCGGCCGTATTGCCGTTGGTGTACAGGCGGACGTAGCGGCCCTTGGTGCCCTTGGCGTCAATCAGGCGGCCCTTGTTGTTCTCGATGTATTCCTTGTCCTTGCCAACACCGAGGCCCGCACTGTTGTCGGCGTCGTTGTTGTAGACGGTGGTCACGTTGTTCTTGAACTCGGGGTCGTCGGAAACCTGCGCGACCACGTCAAAGTAAACGCGTTTGCCCTCGTGGAAGTGCCACACCAGGATGGCGAAAATGTTGGCCGAATCCTGAAGGTCAAGCTGCACCCACTGCACGCCGTCGCCCAGTTCAACCAGGCTGTTCTTCGCGTAGTTCTTGTCGCCGTCAACGAGCATCTTGAGTTCGCCCAGGGTCGGGTTCTTCGCGCTCGAGGTGACCGGCTTGCCCTTGGAAAGAAGTGCGGTGCCCTTGGGGGCCATGAACGGCGCGCGATCCTTAAAGTCTTCCGGCTCCAGGTTGGCCGACCAGTAATCAATCGGCGTGCCGCCGAAGAACGGCTCGGGCAGTTCGATCTTGATGGGTTCCAAATCGCCCGCCGGTGCGGCCGCAGCAGCGGGAGCGGCCGGCGCATCCGCGGCAAGGGCCGGCAATGCGCAAAGCAGCGTGATCGCCACGACAAGGCCGAAAGTCAGTGTCCAAAACGCCTTCATGTTCCACTCCTTGTTTGGGGCCGTCCGAGCGTCCGGAGGCCGGTTTTCGTTGTTTTAACGCCGCCGTATTCCCCGGGGCTGACACGGCAAGAGATGTTATTCTATCAAAATGCTGCCCGGCGTTTCACCCGAAGGGTGCCGGTTCGGTTACAGACCCGCCGTGCGGCGGGGCGGTTTCAAATGTGGTCCGCAACGGGGCAACTCCCGACCGCGCCATGGGCATGCGTTGCCTTTTGAAACCATCACCGCTGCCAAGCCCTCGAAGTTCTCCAGTCCGCAGGTGGCGCCCAGGGTTCACTTGAAGGACGGAGCAGGCGATTCTGTCTTAATGGGAACCTTTCCCCCGGTCCCGGCCACTGTCTGTGCGGGTTCACCAGCCCTCACAGGCCTGCCGAACACTTCTATTTCGATGTAGTGGTTCTTCTCGTCGTTGTTGTTGCCGTTGGTATAGCACCTGACATAGCGGGCCTTTGTGCCCCTGGCGTCGATCAGGCGGCCTTTGTTGGTTTCGATGTATTCTTTGTCCTTGCCCACGCCCAGGCCGGTGCTGTTGTCGTAGTCGGTGTTATAGAGGGTGGTCACGCCTGTCTTGAACCCGGGGTCGTTGGACACCTGAACAATGTTGTCGAAGTAGACCCGTTTGTCCTGATGGAAGTGCCACAGGAGGATTGCATAGGTTTCGTATTCGGCGCCGAGGTCGATTTGCACCCATTGCACCCCTTCCGGAAGCTCGACGAGACTGTTCTTCGTGTAGTTTTTGTCGCCGTCAACGAGCATCGCCAATTCGCCAATGATGGGGGCTTTGGCGCTGGACGTCACGGGTTTGCCCTTTGACACCACTTCGGTCCCCTTGGGGGCCAAAAAGGGGGGGCGGTCGTGGAAGTCATAGGGTTCCAGGTTTGGACTGTCGTACTCAAAAGGCGTGCCCTGGAAATTGGCTTCGGGCAGTTCTATCTTGATCGGCTCCCTGTCCCCGGCGGCATCCGCCGCCATGGCCGGCAAGGCGCAGCACAGCATGCCCGCAACACCCGCCAACAACATCCACGGCCAATACGTCTTCATCATATCCCGCTCCTTTCTCCGGCATCGCCGGGTAGTCCTATGTAATGGACCAAACGCACACGCTTTTGGTGACAGGCGAAGGATGAAGGACAAAGAGCAACGGACGAAGGCAGAAGAACGGCAGAACAGAAATGTCTGCCCACATTGTTCCCGTAGCGCCCGGTCTTGTGCCGGGCGCAGAGCCGGCAGGGATGCCGACGCGCCCAGTACAATTCAGACCGGACAAAAAGGCGCATGCCCCGGTGGGTATGCGGTAAAATAGGGGCTGTGGAAGGGGCTTGGGGGCGATGGACACATGCACACCAAACGCGCCGCCATACACACCCTGGGCTGCCGGTTGAACCAGGCGGAAAGCGGGCTGATCACGGATCAGCTTGCAGCGGCGGGGTATGTCATGGTGCCATGGGGCGCGGCCGCGGACCTGGGCGTCATCCACACCTGCACGGTGACCCGTGAGGCGGATGCGAAATCGCGGCAGACGATCCGGCAGTTCATCCGCGCCAATCCGGGCGCGCGCACGGTGGTCATCGGCTGCTACGCCGAAACGGGCGCGGAGACGGTGGCACACATCCCGGGCGTGGACCTTGTTCTCGGAAACCGCGACAAGCTGGACCTCGTGCGGCATCTCGACGCGCTGGAGGAGAGGCACGCCGAAACGGCATGCGGGACGCGCGCGGCGCGCGGTGCAAGGGTGGTGCGTTCGCGTTCGGGCCGTGAATCGTTTAGGGTGCCGTGGGTGGCCGGCGCGCCGCCGGTCACACGGCGCATGAACCTGAAAATTCAGGACGGCTGCGATTTCATGTGCAGTTTCTGCGCCATCCCGTTCGCGAGGGGCCGGTCGCGGTCGCGCGAATTTGACGATCTTGTGGCCGAGGCGCGCTGTCTTGCGCATCGGGGCGCGAAAGAGATTGTGTTGTCCGGAATCAACGTGGGCGACTATGCGTTTGAGGACCGGACCCTGATCGACGTGGTGGACGCATTGAACGGCATCGACGCGCTGGCGCGGGTGCGTCTGGCGTCGATCGAACTGACCACGATCCCCGACGGCATGCTGGACCGCATGGCCGACCCGGCGCACCGGCTGGCGCCGTTCCTGCATGTCCCGATGCAATCCGGTTCGGACCGCATTCTCGCGGCCATGCGCCGCAATTACACCCGCGCCGACTACGGAGCACTGGTGCGGCGGGCGGCGGACACCGTCCCCGATCTTGCCATTGGCGCGGATATCCTTGTCGGCTTTCCCGGCGAGACGGACGCGGATTTTTGCGACAGCCTCGCACTCTTGCGCGAGAGCCCGGTGTGTTTCACGCACGTGTTCAAGTACTCGGAACGGCGCGGCTCGGCGGCGTCGCGGCTGCCGGAAAAGACGGACCCCGCGGCCGCCTCCACGCGCAGCGGGGCGCTGCGCGCACTGGGCGCGGCGAAACTGCGCGCCTTCCAGGAGCGCCACCTGGGCCGCACGATGGAGGTGCTGTTTGAAGGCGGCCATGAATCGACCTGGCGCGGCCATATGGGGAATTACCTTGAAGTGGCCGTGCGTTCCGCGGAAGATATGACCAACCGCCTGTGCCGGGTTGCTCTGGACGGCATTGACGGAGAATTTATGACTGGAGAATTGACGGAGCTGTAGGACAGGCGGCCCCGCTTGTCGTCCCATGGGATTCTATTACAAACTGACAGCCGAGGGCGGCTGTCCCACATACTTACAGGGACCCACGCACCATGGCCATTGCACAGGAAACATTGCAGAAGGAAGAGGCGCTGAAGGATATCCTGCGCGGGTACGGTTCGATCGTGATTGCCTACTCGGGCGGTGTCGATTCGACCTATCTGGCCGATGTGGCGGCGGAAGTGCTGGGCGGCGCGGCGCATTTGGTCATTGCCGATTCGCCGAGCCTGCCCCGGGGCGAACTGGGCGCGGCGCTGCGGCTGGCGCGCGACCGCGGCTGGCACATAGAGACGGTGCAGACGAAAGAGTTCGACAACGAGGCCTATCTGCGCAACGACGGCATGCGCTGCTACTTCTGCAAGGGCCAGCTCTTTGAGATGATCGAACAGTACGCGCGCGAACACGGCATCGCATATATGGCCCACGGCGAACTGGCGGACGACGCGCTGGACACGACCCGCGTGGGCGTTCGTGCCGCGCGGGAGCGCGGCGCGGTGACGCCGCTGGCCGCGGCGGGTCTGGTAAAGGACGAGGTGCGCGCGCTGAGCCAGTTGCGGCACCTGCCGACGTGGAACAAGCCGTCCTTCGCGTGCCTGTCGTCGCGTTTTCCCAAGGGCACACGCCTCAACACGGAGGAGGTGCGCCGGGTGGAGGAGGCCGAGGAGGTGCTGCGCGCGATGGGTTTCCGCCAGTACCGGGCCCGGCACCACGGCGACTTGTGC
>CAZOMH010000319.1:0-5463 GCA_964580415.1 uncultured Nitrospirales bacterium | reverse complement strand
CCGACTTTTCCATGGCGGCCTTGAAAACAGCAAAGGGTTTCTTCATCGCCTCCAGGCTCTTGTCATTCTTGACGATGTACCCGTACGAGCACCAGTCGCTTTTCACGAAATCGACGCCCCACTGCGCGTAGGTCTGCGCGTCCTGTTCTTCATGCTGCCAGGAACCGGGATAACCGGCGCAGGTGCCGGGACCGGGCGAGGTGTACATGCCAAACTTCAGTCCCTGGACGTGAATATAGTCGCCCAGCGCTTTCATGTCGGGGAAGCGCTCGTTGCCCGTAATCTCGCCGTTCTCCTTGCGCGGAGCCTGCCAGGTGTCGTCTATCACCACATACTGGTACCCGTGTGCGGCGAGGCCCGTGGCCACCATCGCATCCGCCACAGCACGCAGTTTGGCGTCGTCCACATGGCCCGCCCAGACAAACCACGAGTTCCAGCCCATGGGCGGCGTCTGCGCCAGTTTGTCCCTGCCGCCCACAATGGTCAGGCCCCGTCGGGTCTCGCCTTTCGGGCCTTTCACATGGAGCATTACCCCGGTGGTGCCCTCCGTCGCAAGTGCGCCGGTGATGACGCCTGTCTTGGGGTCGAGCGTGAGCCCCTGCGGCAGGTTTTCGGCGGCGTATTCGAGCGGACCCTCGCCCGTGGCGGGCACCTGAAACAGGAACGGCCGCCCCGGCGTCGCACCGGTGGTGTGGGGCGCGTGAATCTGCGGTTCCGGCGCGGGTGCACTCGGCGCGATGGGCATGGGCGGGTCGGGGAAGCCCATGACCGCCTGCGGCTTCTCCGTCGCGCCCGGCACCAGGAAAAACATCGCCCCGGCCCAGTCGGCCATGTCCGAGGCGTTGCCGTCGTCGGCGTCCGACACCAGCACATCCATCCGCTGCGCGCCCGTCAGGTCAATATCCACCCGTTTTGGGTCATCATTGCCGCGCAGCACGCCCGAGTCAAACGCGTCGCGGTCGTCCACCCAAATCTGGAAACGCACCGAACCCTTGCCCTGGGTCTCATCGTCGACGCCGACCATGGCCACGAAGCGGGTGGCCACGCCCTTGAGGTCAATGCCAATCTCGCTTTCCGCGTGCAGACCCAGTCCGTGGGGATAGACGACACCCTTGAGCGTGATGGGCTTGCCCGAGAAGTTGCGGTCGGGCTGGGGCGCGCCCAGGCCGATGGTCATCTTGATCGGGTCCAGCTTGTGGAGCCAGAACGTGTTCTCCGGCGCATCTTTGCTTTGCAGCAGTTTGACGTCGAAATCGGCCGCCAAGGCCGACACTGCGACCATCGACATCATCCCGACCAGGGCAATTGTCCGCATGTCATCATCTCCGGGTTGCGTCCTCAAGGCCGCGACGACCCTGCCACAACACACTAGAGCACTGTGCAGTGTGATTCAAGCGGCCTATGAGAAGCCAGAATCCTGAAGAAAAACAAACATGGAAGAGGATTGAACCACGGAGGGCACGGAGGAACACAGGCGAACAAGAGTGAGGCGGGAATTGCTGACCACAGAGACCGCAAAGAACACAAAGAAAGCAAGAAGGCGGAAAAGACCTTTTGACCACGGAACACACGGAATTAACACGGAAAAGGCACCAATCCTTTTCTTTGCGATCTCTGTGGTCTTTGCGGTAACTCATTCTCAAATTCAAACCGCATAGACCTCAACGAGCACAAAGAAGGACGGACCATAAGACAGGTGTCCGGCACCGTTCGTTTCCGTGCAGGTCCCTGAATTCCGTGGTTGAAATGCTGTCTGGTTTTCTCTTCTTCTGGATTCTGGCTTCTCAATTCTGACTTCCCCGCCCCCTCTTGACAGCCGACTGTGCATATGGTATATATACAGTATATGGTATCCCCGAACCCACAGCGCATGATCATTCCGCCCATATCAAGCGCGGCGCCGGGACCGCTGTATCAGCAGATCGTGGACGGGGTGAAGCGGGAAATCAGCGAGGGGCGGCTGTTGCCGGGAACGGCGCTGCCGTCGTTCCGGGCGCTGGCGGAGGACCTGATGGTCAGCCTGATCACGGTCAAGCGGGCCTATGAGGAACTGGAACGGGAGGGGATCATCCACTGCAAGCAGGGGCTGGGCACGTTTGTGTCCGAAAAGGGGGCCGAGCGCAGCCGCGAGGCGAAGCGCGAACAGGCCCGTCAATTGCTCCGCCAGGCACTGCGCGAAAGCGCCGAGGCCGGCGTAAGTGATACGGAACTTGTGAAGATGGTCAAGGAAATGCTGCAACACAACCAGGAGGAAGGCTAAATCATGCCTGACAACACGCTGACGATCCGCGGACTCAACAGTCTGTCGGACTTTGGCCAATTTTGCCGAAAAATCCTACATTCTGGTTGGTCGCAGTTGTTGATGATGTCACACGAGGCTACTTGCTGAAGATCCTCGAGCAAAACAAGACGAATAGCTGCGCAAACAGCGGCACGTTGAAGGCCATTTTCTGAACCGTGTTCACCGGGTTACATCCGTGTAGGAAAAAATCCAAAGTCCGACAGACTGTCAAGAAGCATTTTGCCCAGTTCGACCTGGGCCCGCTCGACATGAACGTGCCCACGGGGGCCATCTACGGTCTTATCGGGGCCAACGGCGCCGGCAAGACGACCACCATCGACCTGATCATGGGCATGGGCAACCATGACGCCGGGTCCATTGAGGTTTTTGGCCTCGACAACCGCAGGGAGGAGGTGTCCATCAAGAAGCGGGTGGGCTACGTGAGCCCGGACCTCGACTTCAAGGCATGGAAGACCGTGGGCAACCTGCTCAACTTTGTCCGCGGCTTTTACGAGGACTGGGACGACGCCTACTGTGTGAGCCTGCTGGGCCGGCTGCACCTGGGCTGGGGCGAGAAGATCGCCACGCTGTCCTTCGGCGCACGCACCAAACTGAGCCTGGTTGCGGCGCTGTCGCACCGGCCGGCGCTGCTGCTGCTCGACGAACCCCTCACGGGCCTCGACGCGGTGTCCAAAAGCGAGGTATTCGCCGAACTGCTCGACGCGGTGCAGGACGAGCAGCGCACCGTGCTGATCTCATCGCACAACCTGGACGACATCGAGCGCTTCACGGACCACCTGGGCATCATCGACAAGGGCAAGATGCTCTTGGAAGGCCCGACGACCGCACTCATAGAACGCTTCCGCATGGTGCACTGCAACGGCCCGATGGGCGTTCCGCCGCACAAGACCGACGGCCTTTACCCGCAGCGGGCCGACGGAAACCGCTGGCGCGTGCTGGTCGACCAGACCCAAAACGGCATGGACAAGCTGAAGCACGACGGGTTCACAGACATCTCGGACGTGCCCGTGACGCTGGAGGAACTGTTTGTGGGGCTGGTGAAGGAACGGGCGGTGTGAATGGCGTGGCGCGCCAGACGGCAGGAAGCGAACGGACGCTTCTTGTGATGCAGAACTGCTCCGGTGCTTCCGAGTTGCGTCTGCCGCCCCCTAGGAACGCCACTCTCCCGAGCGGCACGCTTGTCCCGAAAGTGTGGGACAGGCGCCCCCGCCTGTCGTCCCCGGCACTTTGCCACGCGCTGACAGCCGGGGGCAGCTGTCCTACATCCGCGAACGCAGCAGACGCGGCAAAGCAAGATACAAAGAGCCAATCAGGAGATTGGCGTTCCCAGGAAAGCCCGGCGGTACACCCCAACGTAGACGGGGCTTCCAGCCGCGTTCTGTGTTCAACCATGCCGCGCGCGAAAACCGTAAACAAAGCAAACGCGCCGTCGTCACCGCATCCCTGTATGCTCTTGCTGCGCGGGCAGGACGCTGGAAGAAAGAGGCTGGAAGCCTCTTCTACATTGGGCATGCCGCATGTGGCAGCATGGGAAGGGTTGTACGCATGACCATATTGAAACTTCTGCCGTCAGCCATCATCTATTCGCTGTGCTGTCTTGGTCTGAACTGTCTGCCCATGGGAGACCGCATGTTCGGCCAGGCATTTCTGTTCGCATTCTTTTTCTGCTTCCTTTGGATGATTCTGCTACGGCTATTTGACCCTGAAGACAACCCACGGGTATTTCTCATGCTTCCCGTGCGCGCCGAATCGCTGTCGTTTACAGCTTGGATAAAGGCCGTAGGCGTGCCGTCCTTTCTGCTAATGACGGTGACCGGGCTGTATCTGGCGCTGACCTATCGGTCGGACGGTATCGAACTGCATGCCCGGCGTATCGTCGCGTCGGTCCTGTGGATTGAGTTCACACAAGTGTCTCTGGCGTTGATGTTTCCCTTTGCCTCATCGAAGAACGAACGGACCAGACTGTTTGCGAACCTGCTCGTCGTCATCGTCCTGTTTGGACCGTATCTCATGATGGCCGCAGTGAACCAATTCGCGAAAGACGGTTCCGCCTGGAAGGCTCTCCTGCCGGACCAGCCGATGGGACTGGGCGTCCTTGCGGTCACCTCTACAGTCGGGCTCCTCGCCACGTTTCTCCTGCGGCAGCACTTGTTCATGGCGAGGGTAAATCCGTCGGCGGATTTCTCAGTGTCACCCTCGAAACGCGCGCAGGCACCCCGCTTTCTCACGCGGCGTGACGGCGTGGGCTGGATGCTGACGCCCCCGCTGCCCGCCACCTTCGCCAGCATGGCGGCATACGCGGCAATGTATTGTGCAATCATGCTTTGGATTATGCCCGCTTCACACGGGGCCTATGGTATTTGCTTCATCATGACAACCATTTCAGGCACGCGATTCTGGAACAGGAACTGGCTGGCCACCACACGTGTCCTGCGTGTCCTGCCTTCAAGAAAAGACCGAGAAGCCCTTGCCGCAACCCTGTTGACGCCGCTCATCCTGTGCGTTCCCCTCGCCATGATGGCATTCACCTACTGTATACGCGGGATGACGGGCTGGGGTTCCGAACGCGTTCAGCCCGGCAGATTCTTCTGTATGCTGCCCTGTTTTCTTGGCGGCTCCATCGTGCTTGCCGCTTTGGACATGGGAGACGTATGGCCGTCGCAACTCGTGCGCAACATCGCCATGCCCGTGGCGGCGGGGATCACCGTGGTGTTGTATGTTGAGTTGGCCGGAGATTCCGATACGATACTCGATTCCCACCTGCTGTGGTTTGGTTGCCTTGCGGTAAGTGTCGGTATGGTGTTGACTTGGTTTCTGGTCCACCGGGCGCTCGACGACAGCGCCTTCTACAAGAAGGGCACCAACGAATGAGCTCCGGCGCACAAATACGCTTGCACGCACATGCCTCGGGGCAACCCTTGCAGGGTTGCGGCGAAGAGGGTGGGGCGGTTACCCAGGGTAGGCGTCGTGCGGCGCGTTGCGCCGCGATTTGCCAACCCTGGGCTGTGCTAATTACCCCCGTTGGGGGATTCGGGAGTGCTGTCTGCGTTTCGGGTGGCCCACGCGGGAAAACGCAGGTACCTTCTTGGCCCCGGAGGGGCCGCACAAATCGAGTAGGGGGAGGGGTTGCCCCTCTCCCCCTCTCACACCACCGGGCATAC
>CAZOMH010000318.1:0-5469 GCA_964580415.1 uncultured Nitrospirales bacterium | reverse complement strand
AATTGCACTCGACGAACTGGCCGTCATTCACGCGCATGTCCATAATCCGCCGGACAAACGCATGCACATCCTCCTCGGTCGGATGGTCCAGCGTGCGCACCCCCGATTCGGAGGCGTCGCAGATCATCAATATCGCCGTTTCGGGGCGCTGCGGGCGGGGACCGGGATAGCGGTACTCCTCCTCGCGCACGTTTTCCGCACCGTAGCGCTCGACGGCCTGCTGGTAGAAAAAGCCGACCCGGAGCGTTCCGTGGTGTTCGAGTATCCCCCGGACGATGGCCTCGGGCAGCCGGTACTTTCGGGCCAGTTCGGCGCCATAAAGCACGTGCTGGCGAATCAGGGCCGCGCTTTTCTCCGGGGTCAGGCTGTCGTGGACGTTCACGCCCTGCTGGTTCTCGACGAATATGGACGAGTTTATCGTTTTGCCGATGTCATGGTAATAGCCGCACACCCTCGCCAGCAGCCCGTTCGCGCCGATGGCATCGGCGGCCGCTTCGGCCAACTGGCCCAGAAGCAGGCTGTGCGCATACGTGGCCGGCGCCTTCATGGCGAGTTCGCTGAGCAGCTGGTTGTTCAGGTCCGAATATTCCAGCAGCGTGATGTCCGTAGTCAGGCCGAAAAGCCGCTCGAGCGGCGACAACAATCCCGGCACGGCCACGATGCAGAATCCGCCGTTAAGCGCGACAAGCAGCACGCGCCGCAGAAAGGATTCGGCGAACAGCGATTCGGTCGAGAGAATCACGGCGACCATCGCGAGCACCCCCGCCAGCGCCGCCACCAGCGAGGCGGCGGTCATGTCACTGCGCCGGCGCACCCGGCTTACGCTGAAGGCACCCGCCGCCGACATGGCCGAGGCCACGAGCATGAGCCGCCAGTTGTACTGGAATTGGGCCGACAGCAGCGCCGCCGAGATGCCGCTGAAGAACACGGCAAACGGCGCGTTCACCAATATGGCGCACAGAATGGCCGCGGCCGCCACAGGCACGACAAAGCCCGTGGGTTCGAAATAGGAGGCAAGCCGTCCGGCGACAAGCACCAGGCAGGTCAGGACCAGCGCCACTTCGAACGCTTTCCGTCCGCCAATACCGGGCCGCACCCCCGCGGGATCGCCGGCAAGCAGCATGCAGCCCCGGTACAGGCCCACAAAGGCGAGCAGCACCAATATGCCGTGGGCGACCAGATTGTTGATCATGCGCTGCAGGGGCCGGTCCTCCTGCCGCACTATGGAAAGATAGGACTCCACATCCGAACGCGACTGTGGGGTCCACCGCTTGCCCCGGTCCTGGATAATCTCGTTCGCCTCCACCTCCTTCATCACCGCCGGGATTGCCTCCACCGCACGGGCCTTGGCGGATATCGTGGCGGGCTTGTCCTCATCAAGCGTGGGAACCAGCAGCGGCTGCACCATGCCCTTGACGGCCTCGCGAATATGCGTCCAGTCCGTCGGCGGGGTGGTTGCGGATGCGGGGGCGTTGGCCATGTCGGCAAGGCGCGTTCCGACCGCGGCAAGCGCCTCCTGCGGGTCGGGTGCCGCGCCGTATTCCACTTCCTTGGGGGGCGGCGCATTTTCGCCCACCGCCGGGCCCAGAATCACCACTCTGCGGCGGCGCTGCTCGGGAGTCAGATCGCCCGACCGCACGCCGGCCCCCAGCGCCGTCTGCAATTCCTCCAATGCCAGCGTGCCCAGACGGTCCGACTCGGCAAAGGAAAGTGGTTCGGGCGTGTCCGTCTTCAGTTCCTGCACTTTCAGCGGCGGCGGCGTGTCCCCCGATTTTGCCGGTTCCTTGGGCTGTTTGAAGACCCGTTCCGGAAGACTGTTCCGATCCGGCAGCAGCCACTGCGTCACCACCTCGGCATCGGGCAAATCCTTCCCGTCGGGCCGCTGTTTAAGCCGGGCAACAAGTGCGGCCACGGCATGTTCCGCCGTCATCCAGGCATCCTGATCCTGGGTGGACTCGCGCAGCGCGTCCAGCACCGCCGTCTGCACCTTGGGCCGCAATTCCCGGATTTGGCTGATGCGTTCCCGCAGCGCGCGCAGTTGATCATTGACCACGCCCATATCAACGCGCAGATGATCGGGCACCTTTGCCATGGCCGTGTTGCGCACTTCCTGGGTGCGCTGCTGATCCACCGTCTCGAAATAGAACGCCGCGCGCACCTCTTTGCTGGATACCGCCGCCTCAATGTCGGCGGGAGAGATCGTCTCCTGTTCGGGTTCCCGGGTCAGCGCCACCACGCAAAGGGCAAAGGAGAGCGCGAAGAATCCGCGCCGCACCCAGCGCTGGGGCGCGGACATATCCCTGCCATTGCCGGTGGAAGCCCCGCCCGGAACCGGAGACAACATGTTTGCGCCGCTGGATGCGTCCATTATCCCTCGTGTCCGGCCCTGCCGCCCGTGCGGGGCGACCGCGCCCCCTCCACTTCATAGGCGTTTATTATTCGCTGGACCAGCGGATTGCGAACCACATCGGCCTTGCCCAGTTTCACCATGCCTATGCCGGGAATGTCCTGCAAAATGTTCCATGCGTCACCGAGGCCCGACACCGTGCCCGGGGGAAGGTCCACCTGTGTGGGGTCGCCCGTGACCACCGCGCGGGAACCCTGTCCAAGCCGGGTCAAGAACATCAGCATTTGGTCCACCGTGGTGTTCTGCGCCTCGTCAAGAATAATAAACGCCTGGTCCAGCGTGCGCCCGCGCATGAACGCCAGCGGAGCCACCTCAATCGCCTGCTGCTCCATCAGGCGGCGCACCCGGTCCATGTCCACCATGGCATAGAGCGCGTCATAGAGCGGACGCAGGTAGGGGTTCACCTTCTGCTCCAGGTCACCCGGCAGGAACCCGAGCCGTTCTCCCGCCTCCACCGCCGGCCGTGTGAGCACCAGCCGCTTTACCTGCTTGTTCAGCAGCGCCGAAACGGCCGCCGCCATGGCCAGAAAGGTCTTGCCCGTGCCCGCCGGGCCCACCACCAGCGTCATTTCGTGGGAGTGAATGGTGTCCAGGTACTTTTTCTGCCCGCGGGTGCGGGCACGGATATGCACGTCCTCGCGGATGGCGGCGGGTCTTTGGGAAAGCAGCGAACCGAGTTGGCGCGCATCCTTTTCCCGCGCCTGGCTCACGGCACAGTCCAAGTCGTCCACGGTGGGCGTCTGGCCGATGCGCACCGCCTCCAGCATGCCCGAAAGCACGCTGCTGGCAAGCGCGGCATCCTCCTCATCGCCCATGATTGCCACGGTGGCACCGCGATCCACAATGCGCACCCGCGCCTGATCCTGCAGGCGCCGACGGATTTCGCCGTTTTGTCCCAGGAGTTTTATCGATTCTTCCTGGTTATGCAGTTCGATCTCGTGACTCAGGGTCTTTACAGCGTCCTATTCCGGGGACGGCCCCGGCCATCCGCACGCCCAACAGGGCGCGGGACTCCTGCGAACATCGCCGGACCCGCCCTTGTAACCCAATTGTAGCGGAAATCCCCCCCCGCCGCAATGAAGCCGCGCCTCAAACGCTGCCCTGGTGCTCCTCGGCAAAATCGGTGAGGGCTTCCTCAATCATCCGTTTGTGGTCTTTCTCATAAAGTTCCCGATCCGCCTGGCGGCGAAACTGGCACCTGCGCTCGTGCGCCCACGCCCCGGCCGGCTGTCCGTCGCGGCGATCCGTTCCGCTGCGCCGGTCCACCTGCCAGATTCCGGCGGCATCCCGGTAGAATCCCACCCTGCTCTGCGCTTCATCGTTCATCTTGCGGTGTCCTCCTTCCGGCATGACCGGAGTCCGATACCGTCCGAACTGTCGGCGCAGTTCGCGCCGCACACGTATACCTGATATGATTATGCTTTAAGTTGGGTGGGAAGTCCACTCCACGGGATAAAAACTGAAGGAAACCATCATGACGGACCAGGTAAAAGCGACAAACATCACTTGGCATCACGGCGACATCACCCGCGAAGACCGCGAAAAGAGCAACGGGCACCGGTCACTGGTGCTGTGGTTCACGGGCCTGTCCGCCTCGGGCAAGTCCACGCTGGCCCAGGCCGTGCAGACCGCGCTCTTTGAGCGGGGCTGCAAGACCTATGTGCTGGACGGGGACAACGTGCGGCACGGTCTCAACAAGGACCTGGGATTTTCGCCGGAAGACCGCGAGCAGAATATCCGCCGCATCGGCGAAGTGGCGAAACTCTTTTGCGACGCCGGCGTCATCACGCTGACGGCGTTTATCTCCCCCTACCGCGCCGACCGGGACAAAGCCCGCGCCATTAACGGAGACTCCTTCGTGGAAGTGTATGTGAAGTGCGACCTTGCCGTGTGCGAGGCGCGGGACCCGAAGGGGCTGTACAAGAAAGCCCGGGCCGGACAGATTCCCGAGTTCACCGGCATCAGTGCGCCCTACGAAGCACCGAACAATGCGGAACTGGTGGTGGATACGGGTATTGAGGGCCTGGAAGAGAGCGCAGCGCGGGTCATCGCGCACCTGGAACAGCGCGGCGTGTTCAGCGTGTAAATGAATCCGGTTTCCTCTCGCCGCCGGGGCATGCCACGGCGGCGTCTTCTTTTCGGTCCCTGAGCGCGCGTCCCCGCCGCGCAAAACACAAACGAAGAACGCGGCAGGATGCCGCGTCTACATTGGCGGATTCATTGGCAAACGGAAAAGCCGTCGGCCCGCCTTCACTCAGGACTCGATCTGATACTCCTTCATTTTGCGCCAGAGGGTGGATCGGGATATGCCCAGTTTCTTGGCGGCCAGGCTCTGGTTGCCGCGCAGCGTTTTGAGTGTGTCGCGGATATGGCGCTCCTCCGCCACGGCCAGGGGGGCGATGCTGCCGTCCGGGTCGTGGCCCAGCGCAAGCCGCCGCACGACACCATGGCGGACCGCGTCGGGCAGGTCTTGGGGACGTATGATTTCGGTGTCGGCCATAATGACGGCATGGGCGATGATACTCTCCAGTTCCCGCACATTGCCCGGGAAGGCGTACTGCCGCAAATACTGCGCGGAAGTTTCGTCCATGCCCCGCACGTGTTTTCCAAACCTGAGGTTGTGCTGCGCGATAAAATGACTGATCAGAGCGGGCAGCGCATCCATCCGTTCGCGCAGTGGCGGAATGCGTATCTGCACCACATTGAGCCGGAAATAGAGGTCCTCGCGAAACTCGTGGCGCTGCACTGCGTCGATCAGGTCGCGGTTGGTCGCGGCAATCACGCGGACGTTCACCCGCCGGGGCGTGTTGGCGCCCACCGGCCGCACCTCCCCGTTTTGCAGCACCCGCAGCAGTTTTGCCTGGGTAATCAGCGACATATCCCCGATTTCGTCGAGAAATATGGTGCCTCCGTCCGCCTCGGTGAACAGTCCGGGATTGTCGCGGTCGGCGCCGGTAAAGGCGCCCCGGACGTGTCCAAACAGCTCGCTCTCCAGCAGCGCCTCGGGCAATGCGGCGCAATTGACCGCCACAAATGGCCGTTCGCCGCGCCGGCTAATGCGG
>CAZOMH010000317.1:0-5490 GCA_964580415.1 uncultured Nitrospirales bacterium | reverse complement strand
CGGGGCCTTTCAGCCCTCCGGATTGATAGTCTCTCCTCAAACCGATTTCTGTCCCTCGTGTCTTCCAGGGGGTCGGAAGAGGGCGCTATGAGGCGAGTTCCGACTCCTCATACCAGACGGTGATAACGATAATAGGTTCGTTTCCCCGGCCATCATGGTGGATGTCCGTGCCAAAAGACTGGCCGACATAGACGGGCTTTACCTTGGAGCGTTTGAGCCAATCATTGATTTGCATGTCCATTTGCTGCAAACCAGCGATGCTCACCTTACCGATAAAACTCTGCACCTTCGTCATAATCGACCCCTCTGAGCGTTGATCTCGGCGAGCCGGTTCTACTGCCGGGCAGTTCAACCAGCCACACCTTACTTGCAGGTATTATACTCATTCTGCGTGTATTTGACCACGATTAATCGGAACGGTTGCGCCCGTTTGCGCCCGGGGCGGAAAGGGTCTTATTTGGGCGGTCAGGAACACGGTTCGAGGGCCGCCTGCAAAGCGTCATGCATTGCTTTCACAGGTGCGGGAATGCCGGTCCATGTTTCGAACTGAATGACCGCCTGGTACAGGAGCATTTCTGCGCCGGGGATGGTACGGCAGCCGGCAGACGCGGCGTCTTTCAGGAACGGCGTGAGGCGCGGGCGATAGACCATGTCAAAGACGATATGTTCAGAACGGAACAGCTGCGGCGGTACGGGGCTGTGCCCTTCGTCATGACCATGCATGCCGACCGGGGTTCCCTGAACAACCACATCGTGCGATTGCATACATGCGGCAAGGTCCGATTCAAGGTTTCCGAAGGAGACGGGCACAGCGGTGTCACGGCGAAGGTCATCCACAAGAGGCTTCACCTTTGGGTTGTTTCTGCCGAGAATGGTTATGCCGGCGGGGTTGGATTGCAGGGCCATTGCGTAGGCAACGGCGCGCACAGCCCCTCCGGCGCCGAGAAACAGAATACGGCGCCCGTCGAGACCAACGCCTGCGGCTGCGAATGCGCGCAGGGTTCCGATCCCGTCGGACACGGAACCGACCAGCCGCCCGTCCCGGTTTGTGACGGTGTTCACACAGCCGACAAGCCGCGCCATGGGATCGACTTCATCGAGATGGGGCATGACCGCTATTTTATGGGGAATAGTGACACTGAGTCCCTGAAAGCCTGAAAGGGCCCGCATTCCTTGCAGGCAGGCCCCCACATTGGTCACGTCAAAGGCAAGGTAGACATAGTCGAGCCCGGCCGCAACAAACGCGGCATTGTGTATCGCCGGCGACAGCGAGTGGGCAACAGGGTGGCCAATGACCGCACAGAGGCGGGTTTTCGCGGTTATGGTCATGAAATCACCCGGGGGGCCAGCCAAGGTCGCGCCCGCCAAGCAGGTGGACGTGCAGGTGATAGACCATCTGGCCGCCGCCGGCACCGCAGTTTATTACGCAGCGGAAACCGTCTCCGGCAATACCCAAATCGGCCGCTATGCGGTTGGCCACCAAGAACAGTCCGCCGAGGAGGGCGGCATCCTCCTGGGTGGCGTCGGTGAGCATGGGAATGGCCTTCTTGGGAATGATGAGAACATGGACAGGCGCGGCGGGGTTGATGTCACGGAAGGCGAAATAGTTGTCGTCTTCATACACCTTGTCCGCGGGCACTTCTCCGCGGAGGATTTTTCCAAATATAGTATCGTCCGACATTGACAGACTCCTCGGTTGGTGGAACGGCGTAAAGCGTATCAGTCTTGTGAAGCCGGTTCAACCCGCACTTTCCGGGGGAAGCGCGAGGCGCGCACCGAGCGCGCCCAATGCATTTAAGGCGACGGCGGCCAGCACGAAAGCGGCCACTTCTGTTCGGAGAACATGCCGGCCCAGGGAGACGGGAAGCGCGCCGCGGGCGCGCAAGAAAGCGCCTTCCTCTTCTGTGAAATCGCCTTCCGGACCAATGATTAACGCGCATGATTCGCGGGCGGACGGCGGCAGCAGGAGTTCTGAGGGGGGGGCGCCGGCATCGGCCACAAGCGTGCATCCGCGGAAAGAAAGCAGCGCGGTTTCCAGGCTGTCAAAGAAATCAAAACCGGGGAGGTGAAGTCTTCCGCACTGCTTGCAGGATTCGACGGCCAGCCGGGTCCATTTCTCCCGGGTAGAGGGGGGGCGCTGTGAACGGTGGGCGCGCCAGAATGCAAAGCGGGACACGCCAAGCTCTGTTCCGCGGCGCACGATATCTTCGATGGTCTTGTCCTTGTGAAGCCAGGCCGGGGCAAGAATTACCTCTGTTGCGGGCGGGTCTTCCGTGCGGCGGGTCTCCTGAACGACCCGCGCCTGGCGTTTCCCCTGTTTGAAAATGGGGCCGACGGCCTCATTGCCCCTGCCGTCAAACACGGCGACCTGCTCACCGTCCCGGAGACGGGCGACAAAGAGGGCGTGGTGCGCCTCGTCTTCGGGCAGGAAAATTTCATTGCCGGTTTGTGGACTCAGTTCAGGTTGATAGAAGCGGTGCAGATGACTCATGCGCCTAGCATAGCAGTCTTGCGGCATTGCGGAAAAGAAAGTGCCTTAAAACCCTTCAAAAGTGGCATTCTTGGCCCTTGGGCAAGTATCATCCCGTCTGCCGGGAAGGAAGACCGTGTTGAGGCTGTCTGAAGGCCGTATTCGAAGGATATTTTATGGATTTTGTCGTTGAAAAGTCGGCGTTGAACGGATCGGTTCGAATACCGGGTTCGAAGTCGCACACAATTCGGGCCGTGGCCATCGCCGCGCTTGCGCGGGGCACCAGCCGTATCCTTTCTCCGCTGGACTCGGCGGATGCCCATGCCGCGCGCAGGGTGTACCGGCAGTTTGGGGCCGGCATAGAGGAGTTTCCCGATGAATGGCGGGTGCAGGGCCTTGGCGGCAGTCCCGGTACTCCGGAAGACATCATAGACGTAAGGAATTCCGGCACCACGATGCGAATCGCGCTGGGCAGCGCCGCGCTGATGACGGTTAACGGGATCGCAGTTCTTACCGGTGACGACCAGGTGCGGCGGCGTCCGTGCGGACCACTCGCGGAAGCACTCAGCGCGCTCGGGGCGAAGGTGGAGTCAACGCGGCGCAACGGCAGCGCGCCGTTTGTCGTTCGCGGCCGCCTCCGGGGCGGAGAAACGACCGTTGAAGCCGTAACCAGCCAATATATCAGTTCTCTTTTGATTAACGCGCCGCTTGCGGACGGCGACACGGTGTTGCATGTTCCGCTGTTGAACGAAAAACCCTACGTGGTGATGACCCTGGACTGGCTTCGGCGACAGGGGATAAAGGCGGAATACAGCGACGATTTGTCGGAGTTCCGTATTCCGGGCGGACAGGAATATCTGCCGGTCGAACGTCCGATTCCCTCCGATTTCAGTTCAGCGACATTCTTTCTTGCGGCCGGCGCACTTCTGGGGAACCGGGTGCGCTGCGCAGGTCTTGACATGACGGACACACAGGGGGACAAGGCGGTTGTTGACTACCTGCGCGCGATGAACGCCGTCATCGAGATTGAGGAAGATGCGATCAGTGTTCAGGGCGGTTCGCTGCGCGGGTGCGAGATTGACATGAACGCCACGCCCGACGCACTGCCCATGATGGCTGTACTGGCCTGTTTTGCCGAAGGAACGACGCGCCTTGTGAATGTGCCCCAGGCGCGGCTCAAGGAGACGGACCGCATCCGGGTGATGCGCACGGAATTGGAGAAGATGGGCGCAAGAATTACCGAATTGCCCGACGGACTGATCATTGAGGGGAGTGAACTGCACGCCGCGGATGTTGAGGGTCATGACGACCATCGTGTGATCATGGCACTGAGCGTCGCGGGTACGGGTGTGGGTGGAAGGATGCGTGTTTGCGGTGCTGATGCGGTCGAGGTCACCTACCCCGGTTTTGCGGAGGATTTGCGAAATCTCGGGGGAAACCTGGTGTCGGCATAAAGTTGCGGCCGGGAATGCCCGGATCGCCTTTTGAAGGATAGAAGGTCTATGAACATTGTTGTAATGGGTCAGAAGGGTGTCGGAAAGAGCACTATCGGCAGTGCGCTCGGCGGCTTGCTGGGTATTCCCTTTGTGGACAGCGACGCACTTCTGGAAGACATCTATGCGCGCAGGGAGGGAAAACGGCTCCCGTGCCGCGAGATATTCCGCCTCGTCGGCGAGTCCGGTTTCCGTGCTTTGGAACGGGAGGCCGCGAAGGAGGCCGCCGGGCACGAGTTCGCCGTTCTTATCACCGGCGGCGGTTTGATGATGGACCCGGAATCACGGCGACTGCTTCGCGCGGGAAACCTTCTTGTGTGGCTTGACGCCGGGCAGGACGTGCTGTGGGACCGGGCAACCCGGAGCGGTGTGCCGCCGTGGCTTGAGGGCGCGGAGGGTGCGGCGAAATTCGCGGAACAGACGGTGCACCGGGGGGACGTGCTTCGTCCGTACGCGGATATTGTTCTGGACACCTCCGATGGTTCTGTTGACGAACTGGCCCGGCAACTAGCCGAAGGGGTGGCGGCGGAAATTGCCGTGCGTCAGGTCGCGGCAAACACCTACGGCGAAATTGTACGGGTAACGACGTTCGGGGAGAGCCACGGCAAGGCAATTGGCGCCGTTCTGGACGGTGTTCGCCCCGGAATTGCTTTTACCGCGGAAGAAATCCAGCATGAGCTGGACCGCCGCCGTCCCGGCCAGAGCAAGGTGGTCACGCAGCGGCGGGAAATGGACGCAGTTCATATTTTGTCAGGCGAATTCGAAGGAAAGACCACGGGTGCGCCCATTGCCATGGTCATTTATAACGAGGACCAGCGCTCAAAGAATTACGACGACCTGAAGGACCTTTTCCGTCCGGGGCACGGGGACTTTACCTTCTATAAGAAGTACGGGATTCGGGACCATCGCGGAGGGGGCCGTCAGTCAGGGCGTGAAACCGCCTGCCGTGTTGCCGCGGGCGCGCTGGCATCGGTCATCTTGAAACGTTTGGGAGTCAAGATCGTGGCCCACGCGGTTGAAGTGGCGGGGATACGGGCAAAACGGCGCGATCTGTCCGCCATCGAAGACAATGTTGTCCGCTGCGCGGACCCCGATGTCGCCCCCGCCATGGAAGAGGCCATCCTTGCGGCGCGGGCGGACAAGGACTCGGTGGGTGGGATTATCCAATTGGAGGTGTACGGCCTGCCTCCCGGTCTGGGCGACCCCGTGTTTGGGAAACTGGATGCGCGTCTTGTCAGCGCGATCATGACGATGGGCGCGGTGAAGGGCGTGGAGGTTGGGGATGGATTTGCCATCACGGCGGAAGGCAACACCACGATTCGCGTTGCGGTTGCGGATGCTGCTGGCAACCGCTCCTCCTCGGCACAGTCGACGGCGAAGATTGACAAGAGCAAACCCACCATCAGCAACGCGACCATCACCTCCGGCAGCTCGTCTGCCAAGGTGGACGTGACCGCAACCGATGTTGGCCTGAGCGGTATTCAAACATTCAGCTATGCATCCGGCGAACAGACCGCCGACTACTTT
>CAZOMH010000316.1:0-5517 GCA_964580415.1 uncultured Nitrospirales bacterium | reverse complement strand
CGGGCCGGTTCAGCGTGAAGCCGCGCTCGTCGTCGCCGAACTGATACTGCTCCCCGGTCTCCAGTCCGCTGTCATGCGCGGGGTCGAAACACCGGTACTGTTCGTTGCTCACCTCAACACGGCCCATGAGGAACGCCTTGTCTATCGTCTCCGAACGGGCCGGCCGTTCGTTCGGGTAACCCGAATCGGATCCCATGGAGAATGTTCCCGGTTCCACGCGAAGGAACTCCATAGTCACGCCGTCCGCGATCCCGACCCGCACCACCGGCCGGTCTTCGCCGGTCTTCGGCGCCGCCGCTGATGCGGGCGGGGTCCCTTCTTTCCCGACAAAGGTCTCGGCCTGTTCCAACTCGGGCGCTGGAGTCGGTTTGTCCAACACGGGAACGGGATAGGTTGCCTCGGGGTCCTCGTCGATGCCCGCATAGCGCGCATGCAATTCACGCCTCCGTTCCGCGCCATGCAGGGCCAACGCCAATTTGGCCGGGTTGGACGCAATCACTTCGCGCCACGCACCGTGGAACGGCGCGTTCACATCGATCCACGTGATCAACCGGTCCCATGCCTCCGCGTCCAGGCGCACGCCGTAATGGCCGTCGCGCAAAATCTGCACCAGCGCGCTTGTGTCCGCATGAAAGGCGCGTGCGGGGAGCATGTGCGCGTCGCTTTCCAGCGTCGGCGTGTGCACCCACCGCCGCAGTTGCATGTAGGACGGCGAGAAATGCATCTGAAACGCCGACGGCACCCGCCCGGCCGGCCGTGCCGTGAGATCAAAGGTCGTGCCGCCGTTGTGGCAACCCACGCAACAGGCATCCAGTACCGGCTGCACCTCGCGTTCGAACGAGAAGCCCCTTGCCGGGCCATACCACGGCGTTATCGCAGAGGACTCACGGCGAAACGCCTGCGGCATTAACGCCGCCGCACCCGCCATGCTTTGTTTCTCATGGCAGCCGATGCAGGACACGGTCTCGCCCGGTTGTCCCGTGAGCCAACTGCGCATCAGCGCCAGCGCCCTGCCGTCGGCATCGAGCGGCTGCAGCGACACGGGCGTGCAGGACGGCACCCGGAAATTCGCCGAACCGTCGGGCTCGACCGGAACTGTGCCCAGGATGCGCTTAACGTCCCACGGCCCGTCCAGACCCACTCGGTCCGGCTCGCCGCCCATGCCGTGGAACGTGAAGTCATAGCCCACCAGACGCAGCGCCTTGACAGTACCGCGCGGAACGCCCGCCAATCCGGGTCCGCGGTACACATCGGCCAGTAGGACGGTCGCCTCTTTCTTTTCGGGGTCAACCACATCGGGAATGCAGGGCTGCCGCGGCGTTTTGCGCAGCGGCGTCGGTTCGAACATCGCAAAACCGGGCTCTTCGTGGATCAACACGAAGTTGTCGAACACATCCACCAGATACACCCCCCACAGCGAGGTCCGCGTGGGTTTGCAGGACACGAGGAAATACTTTTCGCTCAGCGGGTACGGGTGGAGAAAGCGCGGCCAGCTGGCGCCGATCAGTCCGTCAAGTATGACCGGCTCCACCTTTTCGCCGTAACCGGGGATTCGCTGCACCACACCGTTGGTCTCGTGCCGCCCCACGGCCGGATCAAGAATGACCAGTTCCCCCTGGCGCGGCGCGTCGTGATGGCCGCCCACGACCGCCACAATCTTGGTGGGATGTCCCGGAATCGGCCGCGCGTAGAACATCGTCGTCGGCCAGAATGAATTGCTGCCGTAATATTCCGCCTGTCCGCTGCCGTCGGGGTTCGCGGAAAAGAGCAGGCGGTTGAATGCGTGGGCGATGTCGGCATACTCCCAGCGCTGATACAGGATGCGTCCGTTGTTCAGCACGGCCGGGCACCAGTTGTGGTCCTGGTCGTTCGTGAGTCGGCGAACGCGACCGTCGCGTTCCAGCAGGTAGAGATTGGCCACCTTGGACGCGCCGCCGAGACAGGGCACACCGATGAAAGGGGCCGTTGAAGTGAACACAATGCGGTCGTCGGGCAAGTAGCATGCGTCATAATTATGCACATCGGGATCATCGATAAGCGGCAGGGCCGTGGCGGTTTTCGTGTTCAGGTCCAGTTCCGAAACGCCCCAGCGCCCCTTTGCGTCGGGCATGGAGCACAGCAGTTTCTCCGCGTCGTAATGCAGGTCAAGGTCGCCGATGAAGCGCTCCCCATCGGGACGAAACACGGTCTCAATCGCGCCGTCCGGCGTTGGCGGCGACAGGCTCACCAGACTGTTGTCATAGCCCGTCGGCGGCAGATCATCGTTGCCGTTCGAATTGTGCGCCAGCCCCAGTTGCGCAGCGCCGCGGCGGATCATGAGCAGACGGTCAAAGTCGATAAGCGGATTGGCCAGCAGCGCCTCGCGCTGCAGCGCGTCAAACCGCGATATGATGCCGGCATAGGCATCCCGGCCCGCATCGGCCGGAACGGCGTCGTGTTCTGCTTGCAGCGCCATCAACCGGTTCAAATAAGCGGCACCGTTTGGGTAGCGGTCCGGGAATTCATTGGAGAGGTCCTCGATGACCATGCGCAGCGCCCGCCACCGCGGGGGTGCGATGCCCGGCACCTCCGGAAACGCCACGGCCGGGAACTTCGAGCGAATCACCACGTCGCGCCATGCCACGGGTGCCGCCAGGTATTCGAGCAGGTTCGATGTGAGTCGGAGCAGGTTGGCACGGTGCGGGCTTTCCACGTCGGCGTAGTCCGGCCAGCGCCAGCCAAAAACAATAATCCGGCCTGCCCCGAGCGTGTACTCCGCCAGCGGCCTTTCCACCCCGCGCGGCGTGTTGGCCAGCACCATCCCCTCGGCGGGTCCGCCCCAGTAGAAATCGCCCACCGCGCGGCATCCGCCGCGGCTCAGCCAGACGAGCCCGTTCTCCTCCGTCAACCCGGCAAACGCCGGGTGCGAACGCTCCACAACAACCATCGCCGCCGGGTCGCGGTAGTTCTCCAGGTCCCGCCGTTCCGGCCGTATCTCCACCTCCAGTCCAAGGGGAGCCACCATCGCCAGTGCGCCCCCGGACAACAGCACGCCGCCGCCCTTCTCCGCATAGGCCCGCAGCGCCGCCAGCGGCGCCCCTGCATACAGGGCAGTCCGCGCAATGGCATCGCCCTGGTGATACCAGACCACATTAAACTCAGCCAGCGCATGCTCCGCGCCGGTTGTGTCCGTGAAGGTCCCCTTGGCCCCGGTTAACAGCAATGTGGCATTGCCAAGTGTTTGCGCCGCCTCCCACGCCGCGCGGTTGTGCGGACCCATCGACGATTCTGATGCTTCTGCCGCCACAAACGCGATCTTTACCGGTTCCGCCACGGCGGTCGTGGACGCAATCAGCAGGATCAACACCGTGGCAAATAGCAACGCCAAGGACGGCGGGGAAATAGAAAACCCCCTTCCTGTCACATGCTTCAATCGTCCGCTGCGTGGGCAAGCCGCACGAAGAAAGAGGCTGGAAGCCTCTTCTACTGTAGACGCGGCATCCTGCCGCGTTCTGTGAGCGGCCAGGGTACGCGTCAGGAACGGCGGGCAAATCGAAAGCACGCTTGCTGCCATATGCCTCAATCGCCCGCTGCGTGGGCGAGATGCACGAAGAAAGAGGTTGGAAGCCTCTTCTACTGTAGACGCGGCATCCTGCCGCGTTCGGACCGCGACTGGACCGTCATCTCCCTCCCTTTGGCAAGGGGAGGGGCAGGGGTGGGGTTCTTTGCCTGTGTACAACAAGTACAGCCTTTCACAACGTCTTATACCGCCGAATTCACGTTCCCAAATACGTCTTCCGGCGATGCGTCCCATCGCACGTATTGTGCGCGTGGCGCAGCGGCGCCTGCAAGCGCGGAGGACGGTTTGTGCCCCAGGAAACCGCGGCATCCATCCTCTTCACGAGGCCCCGACCATTGTTGATGTCAGCCTATGTCCACTACTTGTTGACAGATACCGTCAATGCCGTCGTTTCTGGAATGACGCGGAACTCCGCGAAATTGGGGTGTGTGACTCCGCCGATGCTCGTAAAAAAACCACCCGTGTAGAGCGTTGTACCCGACACCACCAAGGCAGCAATTTGTCCGTCCACGGTGGGATTCCAGTTGGCGGCCAGACCTGTCGAGGTGTGGATCTCGGCGATCGAGTTTCGCGACTGCATGTACATTTGCCTGGCGCGCCCGCCAGAATACACTGATGTGCCTGACACCGCCAAGGCAATTACGGCGTCATCGCCGCCGCTCGCGTCCGGGTTCCATGCAGTTGCCAGCCCGGTCGTAGTGTCGAGAGCGGCGATGTTATTGCGTGGCTGCCCGTCGACGCGCGTGAAGACGCCGCCAACGTACACCGTTGTGCCCAACACCGCCAAGGCAAGAACGGCATCATTGGCACCGCCCGCGTTGGGATTCCATGAAATGGCCAAGCCGCTCGCAGCATCCAGTGCGGCGAGGTTGTTGCGTGGTTGTCCACCTATGTTCGTAAAGTTGCCCCCTGCATATACGGTTGCTCCCGCCACCGCCAAGGCCCAGATCGCGGCGCCGTTCGCGTTTGGGTTCCAAGGGGTGGTCAGGCCGGTCGTGGCATCCACCGCAGCGATGTGGCTGCGTTTCTGCCCGCCGATGGTGGTGAAATAGCCCCCGGCGTACACCGTCGTGCCCGACACCGCCAAGACAGAGACATCACCGTCGGCGTCGGGATACCATGCAGTCGCCGTGCCGGTCACCGCATCTAGTGCGGCGATCCGTTTGCGCGGCTGCGGGCCGATGGACGTGAAATCCCCCCCTGCGTACACCGTCGTGCCTGACAGCGCAAGGGAATGAATCCTGTTGTTTGGGTTGGGGTTCCAGAAGGTGGCGACTCCCGTGGCCGCATCGATTGCGGCGGCGTAATTCCGCGGTTGCCCACCGATGCTCGTAAAGTCTCCCCCGGCGCACACTGTCGTGCCTGACGCCGCCAAAGCATAGACAGAGCCGCCGACGTTGGGATCCCATGCGGTCGCCGCACCCGTCGCGGCATCGAGCGCGGCAAGGCCGTTGCGTGGGTACCCATCCCTGGTCGTAAAACTTCCCCCTGCGTACACCGTTGTTCCCGACACGGCCAAGGACATTACCGCCCCGCCCGCGTTGGGCTTCCAATCGCTGGCCAGGCCGGTTCCGGTATCCAGTGCGGCAAGATGGTCGCGCCTCTTTCCGCCGATTTCCCAGAAACTACCGCCGACGTACAAGGTTGTGCCCGAAAGCGACAAGGCGTAGACAAGACTGCCGCGGGCATTGGCATCCCACGCGGACGCCGCGCCCGTCGCCGTATCGAGCGCTGCAACGCAGTTTCTCAGTTGTCCGCCAACGGTTGTGAATTCCCCCCCGACGTACACCGCCCCCTCGGAAACCGCCAACGCATTGATTTGCTTGTTGGCGTTGGGATTCCACGCGGTCACGGCGCCCGTTGCCGTATCAATTGCCGCGATGTAATTCCGCGGCTGCCCGCCAATGGTTGTAAACGCACCCCCGGCGTATACCGTCGTTCCTGATACTGACAAGGCG
>CAZOMH010000315.1:0-5553 GCA_964580415.1 uncultured Nitrospirales bacterium | reverse complement strand
CGGTGGACACGCTGCCCTCATCCAGCGCTTTGTTCGCGTCGCGTATCAAATTGAAAACCGCGCCAAGGGCGCCGGAGATGTTGAGGTCGTTGTCCATCTCCGCCTCGAACTGGGCCCGGCACTTGCCGCAAAGATCGGAGAGGTCGGAGAGATCGGTTCCGTCCTGCTTCAACTCGCCGAGGCGTATCCGGAAATCACGGATGCGGCCGATGGCGTTCTTGGCGGCGTCCAGCACATCAAAGGAGAAGTTGTTGGGCTGGCGGTAGTGGGTGGCGATCAGCGCCCAGCGCAGGACGAGCGGGTCATTGCCCCGGGCGAGCAGGTCGCGCAGGGTGTAGAAATTGCCCAGCGACTTGGACATCTTGCGGCCATCGACCACAAGATGGGCGCAATGGAGCCAGTAATTGACGAAGGTTTCGCCGGTGGCGCATTCTGACTGGGCAATTTCGTTTTCGTGGTGGGGGAAGATATTGTCCACGCCGCCGCAATGGATGTCGAAGTGGGGGCCGAGATACTTGGTGGCCATGGCGCTGCACTCGATGTGCCAGCCGGGGCGGCCCTTGCCCAGTTCAGTCTCCCAGAAGACGTCGCCGTCGTCCTCGTCCCAGGCCTTCCAGAGGGCAAAGTCGCGGGCGTTGTCGGAATCGTATTCGTCGGCGTCAACGCGGCCGCTGGCACCGCTTTGGAGCTGGTTCAGGTCCATGTGGCCCAATGCGCCATAGCCGGGAAAGGTGCTCAGCTTGAAGTAGATGCTGCCCTTGTCCTCATAGGTGTGTCCCTTTTCGCGCAGCTTCTTTATCATTCCGACCATTTCGGGAATATGGTCGGTGGCGGCGGGATACAGATGTGCGGGCTGTATCTTCAGCGTCTTGACGTCTTCGAAAAAGGCGGCGGCAAACTTGGCGGTGACGGATTTGAGCGGCTGGCCCGTCTCTCGGCAGGTGCGGATAATCTTGTCCTCCACGTCGGTCAGATTCATGATATGACAGACATCGTAGCCCCTGTATTCCAAATAACGCCGGAGCAGGTCCTCAAAAACATAGGCCCGAAAATTGCCGATATGGGCGAAATTGTAGATGGTCGGGCCGCAGGTATACAGGCCGACTTTGCCCTCTTTCATCGGTTTGAACGGTTCCAGGGTGCGTGTGAGGGTATTGAAGAACGCCAATGCCATGGTCCTAAATCTCCGCATGATACGTGCCGCAACGGAAGCGTTGCGGGATGCTATAGACTACCATAGCACCGGCTTGGAATGAGAATTGGGGGCGCTGCGGGAAAAATCTGACTTTTGCGCCGGGTTTTGTGTATACTATGCGCCCTTTGGCAGGAGAGCCCTGTCCGCCGACAGTATGGCGGGTGGTAGTTTCTTCTGCCGGACGCCGCCTTGGCGGCGAAGGAACGCAGTCGTGGCCGAGTTTGCAGAACGCGCATCGAAAGCACTGGTGGAATCGGGAACCGAGCTGGCCCCGAAGTTCGACGCCGACGGGTTGATGCCCGCCGTGGCGACGGACCATGCCACGGGCGAGGTGCTGATGCTGGCGTACATGAATGCAGAAGCACTGAAGAAAACCATGGAACTGGGCGAGGCGGTGTATTACAGCCGCAGCCGCCAGGAACTGTGGCACAAAGGCGCGACGAGCGGGCTGGTGCAGAAGGTGCATGAGATACGGATTGACTGCGATCAGGACGCCATTTGGCTGCGGGTGGAGGCGGTCGGCGGAGCCTCGTGCCACACGGGTTTCCGTTCGTGCTTCTACCGCGCGCTGCCCGTGGGCAACGCGGCCAAAGACGGCTACACGCTGACGTTTATGGAACAAGAGAAAGCCTTTGACCCGGAAAAGGTCTACGGCAAGAAATAACGTTTAACCACGCGACCGCAAAGCGACAGGAGAATTAGTCATGGCTGCCAAGGGAAACCGCGAGAACATTATTCTGGACTGCACCGAAGCGCCGGGCACGTCCCGCTACACGACTTCGAAGAACAAGCGCAATCATCCGGAACGTCTTGAGATCAAAAAGTACAATCCGACGCTGCGCAAGCACACGATCCACCGCGAAAAGAAGTAGCCCCCCTCCCCTGTTTTGACTGTCACCGGAACGGCACTCCACGAAGCGCCGTTCCGGTGTCTTTTTTCGGCGGGAATTTGCGTATCCGCAGGATTGAATCCGGCGCCCCTGCTTTGCCATACTCGGCAGGTGCGACAGGGGTTGCCCCCCGGTTACGGCGCATTGTGACGCCGGAACGGCGGGTGCCAGCCATGGCTTCGGGGAGATGTTTGCCATGATGGAAGTGGTTATGCGCCGGGTCACAGCGGGATTCCTTCTCTTGGCGGTTGCACCAAGTCTCTGGGCAAGTCCCGCCGCGGCGGAGGGTATTTTCCGGGTGGACGCCGCATCGACAGCGGCGGGGCCGGACGGCACCACTTGGGAAAGCGCCTACAAAACCCTTCAGGACGGCACCGATGCGGCCGAAGCAGCCGGGGGCGGCGAGGTATGGGTGGCCGAGGGAAGGTACACCGGCGTCGCAACGGCGGTGCTCACCATGAAAGCTGCCGTCGGCCTCTATGGCGGATTCTGCACTTCCGATACAGAATTCTCCACGCGCGACTGGAACGCCAACCCCACTATAATCGACGGAGAAGGCGCCAGACGATGCATCATTGGCGCGGACGCCGCCATGCTGGACGGATTCACTGTCACCCAAGGGTATTCAATCTCCGACAAAGGCGATATTACCGACTATATGGGCGGTGCTGTGCTCAATTCTTGGGTTTCACCGACGGTGAGAAACTGTACCTTTGAGAACAACATCGCAATATTGGCTGGAGGAGCCGTCTGCAACTACGGAAGTTCCCCACAGTATCTTGACTGTTCGTTTATGGAAAACACCACGGGATACCAGATTCCAGTGGATGGTTTTGGCGGCGGAGCCGTGCAAAACGTGTATGGCACGCCCACATTTGCACGCTGCATATTCAAGGCCAACAGCAGTCTTTCGGGTGGGGCAATGGACAACTATGGCTCCTATTCATTGTTGGAAAATTGTGTCTTTGCACAGAATCATGCCGTTGACAGCGGCGGGGCGATATACAATTACTCCTATGGCACCGTCTCAGTGACAAATTGCACAATCTCCGAAAACAGCGCCGAAGACACGGGAGGAGCCATATATGACAATGGCGCCAACACAACAGTCAAGAACTCGATACTTTGGCGCGACACCGCAAAATATGCATGCCCGGAGCTTCGCCTTTACGGCAGCCTGTCCTCCGTCGCTTACTCCTGTGTGCAGGGCGGGTTTGCGGGAGTGGGAAACATCAACACAGACCCCCTGATTGTCGGAAATGATTCAGGAATCCTTCAATTGGGGCCCGGTTCCCCCTGCCTGGATGCGGGCACGTCCGAAGGGGCTCCCTCGACCGACCTGGTGGGGCGGCCCCGTCCGGAAGGGGCAGGCGTGGATATGGGTGCCTGTGAAGGCGCAGCCGACCCAAAAGATTTCGTCACGCTCACAATTCGTGTTTCGCCCGAATCCGGAGGACGAACCGACCCCGCCGTTGGAATCCATTATTACATGCGAGGAACCACGGCGAACACAACGGCGTTTCCAACCGGTTACCGGTTTACAGGATGGTCAGGTGCGGTTGCCGTACCGGCGTTGGCATGTTCCGTCCTCATGAATGAAGACAAGACGATCACCGCGGAATTCGTTCCAGACGTGGTGTACGTCAATACCGCACTGACCAATCCGGGAGACGGAACCTCCTGGGAGAATGCATTCAACACGCTGCAGGCGGCCGTTGATGCCGCCGCCGTCACCGGCGGCGAAGTGTGGACGGCAAAGGGCGCCTATACTTCCACCACGGAACCGGTGCTTACAATGAAACCGGGCGTATTCCTTTTCGGCGGATTCACGGGAACGGAGGTGTCCCGAGATCAAAGGGACTGGGCGGCCAACACCACCCTCATCGACGGGGAAAAGGCGCGCCGCTGCATTGTCGGCGCGAATGATGCGGCACTGGACGGATTTACCGTGGCCAACGGATACTATAGTTATTCGTCGCGCGGGGGCGGGGGGATGTACAACTATAACGTATCCCCAAGCATCTCCCACTGTGTATTCAGCGGTAATACCGCAAAGCAGGGCGGCGGAGTGTACAGTTTCCTCAGTTCCAGCAGTTTCGCGGACTGCGTGTTCAAAGCCAACAATCCCATCGTCCCCAACAGCAGCATTGAATTCTGTTTGGGCGGGGGCATGTACATCAACGGCGGTTCCCCCAAGATTACGGGATGTTTGTTTGAAGAAAACAACGCCACCCTGGGAGGCGGCCTGTGCAACGCAGGTTCAACGCCAACCATCAGCAAATGCCAGTTCAAACACAACACAACACAATACTCGACGTACTCATACTTGCTCGGCGGGGGCGGTGCCATCTGCAATATCCAATCCAGCCCCGTCATCACAGACTGCCTGTTCATGGAGAACAAAGACAGCGCCCAAAGCTCCGGCAACGGCGGCGGGGCTATTTTGAATTGTTGGGACACCTCTGACTACTCATCGCCAGACCCGCCGTTCCCGACGTCTATAACGGTGCAAAACTGTGTCTTTCTGAGAAACAGCACCTCCAAAAACGGAGATGCCATCTGCAACATCCAGAATCCACTGAAAGTGGTCAACTGCACCTTCGCGGAAAATGGTTCCGCGTATGGGGAGGCAATTTACAACGGCCACTATTCCAGCATTTACGATATTGCAGCCCAACCGACAATATCCAACAGTGCTATCAGGGGAGTCTCGGGAGCCGCTGGACCGCAGATACTTGATGCATGCGCTTCAGGCTCCCTTTCCGCCCTCAGTGTAACCTATTCCTGCGTATACGGCGGCTGCGCCGGGACGGGCAACATAGACGCCGACCCGCTGTTTACGGATTTGGAAACAGGCGATGTCCGGCTTACGGCGGGTTCGCCCTGCATTGACAGCGGCACGGCGGAGGGCGCACCGGATGCGGACATTCTGGGCATACCGCGACCGCAGGGGGCGGGCGTTGACATGGGCGCGTATGAGTATGACGCGACACCGCCCAATGCGCCTGTGGTCACTGGTCCCGGGTCAGTGGTTAATACTCCCCGGCCTACTTTCACCTGGAGTTCCGGCGGCAATGCCGGGGCGGGGCTGTACCGCTGCGGATTTGCCGAGGGATTCTGGATCGTCCAAGAGAGCGCTAATACGTTCTTCACGCCCACCTCCGACATGTCAGACGGTCGGTATATCGTGTATGTGCAGGAGCGCGATGTGGCGGGCAACTGGAGCATATCGGGTTCTGTTTCTGTGACGGTAGACACAGTCGCGCCAAATGCGCCCGTGGTCACGGGCGAGGCATCACCGGCAATGAACCCGAAACCCGTGTGGACGTGGACCAGCGGGGGCGGCGGCGCGCATCTGTACCGTTATGGTTTTGCCGTGGACACCTGGCTGGCCACGGACGTTGCGGACGCTGCCTTCACGCCGCAGGAGAATCTTGCCGACGGCGCGCACACGCTGTATGTGCAGGA
>CAZOMH010000314.1:4399-5555 GCA_964580415.1 uncultured Nitrospirales bacterium | reverse complement strand
CTTGCCTTTTCAACGGGAGGGTACGCCGTCGGCACCCCGGTAATCCAAGTGGCGGAATCCTACCCGGAACAGGTCAGCGTGACCATCCCGGTGACGGTGCCCGGACCGGACGCCATTGTCACGCAGGTGGCCTCCATCATTCCCGTCACGGCGGTCATAACCGCCTCGAACGAGGCCAAGTTCAGCATCTGCATTACCGGCACCGATAGCGCCCTTTGCCCCGACGCGGTCCGGGTGGCGCTCAAGAACGACAAAGACACATGGGTGCTGGAATCGGGCGTGAAAACCCCGCGGCTGCTCATCACCTGCCCGTCGGGCATCGGCGAGGCCACCATCCGGTACAGCGCCTCCTGCCCCCTGAAGAAGCTGCTGGTTGGACTGCGCTACGGCACGGACCAGCCGTTTACGCGGCTGGAAGGGTTTGAGGCGACGACGGAGAACGCGGGCCAGTGTCCCGTTTTGGGAACCTGTTTCTGCAGCGGTTTTGCGCAGGTCGAACTGAAAGATGCGGCGGTGGACGCGGCCAACGGCTCCCTCACCATCCGCTGGGTGGACATGTACCGCTAGGCACGCGCGTCTCACTGTCCCGAATCGATGTATCCCAACGCCATGTGCAGGCCTGCTATTGGTCGGCTTTAGCGGGCTGAACACGCTGAACCGAGATATTTAACCTGCAACATCAGTGCGGCTTTCGCCAATCACGGGCAAAGGTGCGGTCTGCAAAGAGTTGGTGCATACCGCGGTGCTTGGTGAGACCCGGGATGGGAGAGAACTGTTCAGTGGCGGCCGTGCGGATATTCTTTACCGTACTTCTGGATGTTGAAATAAGGTTCGGCGGGCGGGTGTTGACCTAGTGGGTCAGTCCGATTCTTGGGGGAGTTTCTCCCCGGGAAAAGACACCCAAAAGGAGAATCCCGATGAAGCACATCAAGGCGTTGACAGTTTCCAAGAGCGATATTCCCGGCAAGGCCCAGAGCGATGCGGGCAGCATATTCCTGCAAGTGTGGGCGTACGTGTTTGGAACCATTCTCCTCGGGGCGCTGGGGCTCAAGTAAGCCGCCCGCGGGTGGATTCGTAGACGCGACGTCCCCGTCGCGTTGTGTTGCTGGCCCGACCCGGGACAATGAAATAAGAAATACCCGGCCGCCAAATAAGC
>CAZOMH010000314.1:0-4299 GCA_964580415.1 uncultured Nitrospirales bacterium | reverse complement strand
GTAGACGCGACGTCCCCGTCGCGTTCCGTTGCTGGCCCGACCCGGGACAATGAAATAAGAAATACCCGGCCGCCAAATAAGCCGTTTCGCAGGAAAAGATGGTTCGGAAAATGTGGGACAGCCGCCCTCGGCTGTCATCCCCGGGCCTTCGTCGGGCAGGCCGACAGCCGAGGGCGGCTGTCCTACATGAAGAAGGCGTGATCCGTTCGGCTTGTGTGGACTGCGGTGGCAGAGCACAGCGGCGACACCGCTTTGGCTGGCCTGATGCAACATACCAAGCCAAAGCGTCCGCCCCAGGTGGATTCGTAGACGCGACGTCCCCGTCGCGTTCCGTTGCTGGCCCGACCCGGGACAATGAAAGAAAGCGACGAGGACGCTTCTACTTTGCCGCATCCCGCCGCTGCTTCAGTTCGCGCCAGGTGGTGAGGATGATCTTCTCGTCGGCGACGGCCTTTTTCACTTCCGGCGAGGTGAGCGCTTCCAATTCGGCGAGGCGCATGGAACCGGCGCCGGTGATGTGTTTGAAGGACTCGGAGGGACGGGTGCAATGCACGATGAACTGGGTAACGCCGGGTTTGACGTCGTGGAGGAAGGCAAGGATTTGGGCCTTCTTGTCGGCGGGCTTTTCGCAGCCGAATCCGGTATGCACGTCGTCGAGCACGGGCAGGCCGCGCGCCCACACCATTTCGCCCAGCGCCTTGACGCCGCCGACAAGCTCGGGAGACTCCTGGCCCAGGTATTGGGCGTGTCCGCCGGGCACCATGACGGGGATGCCGTTTTCGGCGCCGACTTTGACGTAGCGCTCCAGGAAATCGGGCCGGGTAAAGACGGTGCCCATGTGGGTGTCAATGTGCGTGGGCTTGAGGCCCATGGCGGTGGCGCGGTCCAGTTGCGCGCGCAATTCGGTTTCCACTTCGTCCGGCGTGGCGTTCTTGGCGGATTCCTGCTCTGAATGCCACAGGCAGCCCTCTTCATCGACCAGGCCCGGAACGGCCTTCTTGCCCGCCACGGGACCCCAGCGGTAGATGTCCCATTCGGAGGTGAAGGTGGAGTGCAGGCCGATGTCCGCATCGGGGTGTTTCTTGCTGTACTGCGCCATTTCCACCACCCACGGGCAGGGATACATGATGCTGGTGGAGGTGGCGACGCCCTTCTCGATGGCCTCAATGGCACCCGCGTTGGAGTCGTGCGACATGCCGGCGTCGTCCACATGGAAGATGACGACGCGCGCACCCCTGGGCCAGCCGAGTTTTTCGGCATAGGTCTGCTCCTGCGCGGATGCGGCCGTGCAGCAGGCCATGAAAGAAAATGCAAGCGTGGGGAAAAGAAGTGTCTTCATGTCTATTCCTTTCAAAACAGATGCCAGGGTTGCATATTGTGCCACATTGGCGTTGGTGTCGCCGCCCGGATTCAACGCCGGACAAGGCGGGACGCCTGCGGTACGCAACGCCGCCGTCCCGGCGGCCTTGTGCTTCGATCCGGCCTTTTTCTCTTTCTTGGCTGCGGCACTGCGAAGTACAACTTCGCGGGCATGCGCGTTCCCGAATGTAATTTGGGAACGGGGAACAGTGCAAATACGGGACCGGGACGCTACTTCGCAAGCGGCACCACATCCACGCGGCGCACGAACAGTTCGGCACCCTCGGACTGGATTTGAATGCGGCCCTTGCTGGGTTTCACATCGTAGCATTCGTTGACGGTCACGCCGTTCAGGAGGACCGTAATCTTGTCGCCCTTGGCGATGCATTCGTAACGGTTCCACTCGCCAACGGGTTTCTCGACGTCCTGCTTGCCGCGAAATCCCTTCACGTCCTGCCACCCGGGGTCACGGCCCCACCAGTTGATGCGGCCCGAGTTTATCGTCCTGGGCTGTCCGCCGGGCTTGTAGACGCCGCAGTTCTTGTCCAGTTCGGGTGCGGTCGGCGCGGTCAGGTGAAAGTTGTCGGAGCCGTCGCCGACGACAAGAAGGTCGCCCGTGCCGCCCTCGATAAGCTGGCATTCGATCGAGTGCATCCAGATGCCGCTGTAGCCGCCGTCTTCGCCGGTTGAATGAACCAGCACACCGCTGTCGCGCGCGGCCTCCTTGCGGTTCGCCCATGTCAGTTCGCCCCACTTGAACTCGACAATGAGATGGAAATTCTCAAATTCATCGTTGGAGGTCACACAGCCGAATTCTTCGCCCGTAATGTGCAGCATGCCGTCATTAACGGTGAACACGTTCTTCGGGTCGTTGTCGCGGCCGCGTTCCTTGATGAACTTGTAGAAACCGGTCAGGTCCTTGCCGTTAAACACGTGCATGGCGCCCGGCGCGTCGGCGGGCGGGGCCTGCGCCGCAACCCGCGGGGACAGCAGCAGGCACCCCGCCAGAACAGACAATGCAAGGACAGAAATTCTCATGGCCCGGTTTCCTTGATTCATGGTTGGTTTCGGCTTCAGGGCGCCCGCATCCGGACGCGCGTCCGGTTCCGACGCCCTAACGGGGCGTTTCCGTTTCCTCCGCGGACTGGCCGGCATCCTCCTGGTACTGCTCCTGCGGTTCATCGGACGGATGCTGCGCCCGCTCGAGTTTTTTCTGCGCCTTCTCCGCCTTCTTCTTCTGCTTGGCCAGTTCTTTCTGGCGTTTCTCGAAACCGTAGTTCGGCTTGGCCAATGTGTTCACCTTTTTCTCGGAATACGCGGCTCGAAAAGTCGCGCCATCCGGTAGTCATGCGCCGTTGACCCGCCGCCTTCGGCGGCGGATTCCACTACCCCTCACGGACCACTACACCATAACATGAACCGACGGGGGGTGTCGAGAGAAAAACCAATATTCCCGGCGCGCGCACGGGGCGGGAAGGCCGGAGGGGGGGCCGTTCAGAACTGCCCGTTTTGAAGTCACCTCCGTTCGGGGTATACTTTTTCCGGCATCCTCGCGGGTGTTGGAATAGGCAGAGCACACAACGGTGGGAGTTCCGGGCATGAAAGAGACTTCTTCCATTTCGCGGCGCGGGTTCCTGCGCCGCAGCATCGCGGCCAGTACGGTGTTTGCGGTTCCCGTCATTATTCCCGCATGCGCCCGCGGACGGGCGGGCCGTCCCGCGCCGAGTGAACGGGTGGTGGTGGGCCATATCGGCGTGGGCGACCGGGGTTCGTACCTGCTCGGCGAAATGGTCCAGGTCAAAAACGCCCAGGTGGTGGCGGTGTGCGACGTCAAACGGGACCGCCGGGAAAAGGCCGCCCAGGTGGTCAACGACACCTATGAGATGGCCGGCTGCGCGGTGTACAAAGACTCAGAGGCGCTGATCGCGCGCACCGACATCGACGCGGTCGCGGTCGCTTCGTGCGATCACTGGCACGTGCTGCACGCGCTGGCCGCGATACGCAACGCCAAAGGCGTGTATGTGGAGAAGCCGCTCGGCATCACCATTGAAGAGGACCAGGTGCTGCGCAGGGCCGTTCAGAAACATGACGGCATCTTCCAGTTCGGCACGCAGCAGCGGTCGGCCCGGGAATTCTGGCAGGCATGCACCCTGGCGCGCAACGGCTATATCGGCAAACTCAAGGAAATCCGGGTCTGGGCGCCGCCCAGTGTGGCCGGCGGGCCCACGGCGCAGGCCCCCGTGCCCGACACGCTCGACTATGACCACTGGCTGGGCCAGGCGCCGTTCACGCCCTACACGCTCGAGCGCGACTCGAACAAGTGGTGGTGGCACATCTCGGACTACGCCACCGGCTTCATTGCGGGCTGGGGCATCCACCCGGTGGACATCGCCCTCTGGGGCGCGGGCGACCTGCTGCGCACGCCCTGCATCATCGAGGGCACGGGCAAATTCCCGACGGAGGGCGTGTGCGACTGCGCCACCGACTGGAACATCAAGTTGCAGTACGACAGCGGCGTGCTCGTGGACTTCCGCGCCGCGCCCGCACCGCCCGAATGGCTCCAGAAATACGGCGTCGAGGAGGCGGGGCACGGTACCGCGTTCATCGGCGACCAGGGTTGGGTCTATGTCAAGCGCGGTGAGGTCAAGACCTCCCAGAAGGAACTTGCCAAGCTTAAATTTCCCGACACGGACAAGGTCCGGCTCTACGAGAGCAAGCATCACCTCCGCAATTTCGTCGACTGCGTCCGCGACCACAAGCCGACCGTCGCGCCCATCGACGACGCCGTCGAGGCGGACCTGTTCTGCATCGCCTGCGACACGGCCATCCGGCTCAAGGAAAGACTGTGCTGGGACCCGGTCAAGGAGAAATTCATTGGTGCCGGTTCGGACGAGGCGAACAGGCGGCACTCGCGGCCCATGCGCGCGCCGTGGACGCTGA
>CAZOMH010000313.1:0-5579 GCA_964580415.1 uncultured Nitrospirales bacterium | reverse complement strand
CTACTCGCTCAAGGAAGAGCTTCAAATGCAGGTGAAAGGCCGCGACCAGGTCATGGGCCTGCCCCGCACCATCGACATCACGTCGGAGGAAATCCGCGAGGCGCTGCGCGAACCGGTGGCGGCGATTGTCGAGGCCGTGCGCGTGACGCTGGAGCGCACGCCGCCGGAGCTTTCGGCGGACATCGTGGACCGCGGCGTGGTGCTGGCGGGCGGCGGCGCGCTGCTGCGCGGCCTGGACCAGCTGATTGCCAAGGAAACGGGGCTTCACGTGACCGTGGCCGAGGACCCGCTCGGCGCGGTTGTGCTGGGCGGCGGAAGGTTTCTGGAAGAACTGAAGCACACCAAGCCCGAGGAAATCTGAGCCGCGCCGTATTGGGCTGATTTCGCGGCGCCGCCGGCGGCGGCGAGAAAGGGTGTGTCGTGTCGAATCTTGGACGCATACTGAGCGAGCACCGGCCCGTGGTGGTCTTGACGGTGCTTGTCGGCGCGTCGCTGCTGTCGCTCATTCGCGGCACCGAGCCGACCGGCGTGCAGCGCGGCGTGGTGCGCGCGGTCGCCGCGACGGCCTATCCTTTCCTGACCGCAAAGAACCGTATTTCCGACACCGTTTCCCGCGCCTACCGTTTTGTGGCCGACTACGAAAACATGAAGCAGGAGAGCCGCAACCTTGCCACGGAGGTGGCGGACCAGAAGAACCGGGTGGCGCGGCTGGCCTCGCTGGAAGAGGAGAATGACCGGCTGCGCCGGATGCTGAACTTCACCCGCGAACATCCGCAGCTCACGCTGGAGCCCGTGTCGGTGCTTGAAAGCTACAAGGGTATGATCCGCATTGACCGGGGCGCCGTGAACGGGGTGCGCCCGTCGATGGCGGTAATCACGGACGAGGGCGTGGTGGGGGTGGTCACCGAGGTGCTCGATTTCACGAGCACCGTGGCCACGCTGCACCACATGGACTGCAAGGTCGGGGCCATGGTGTCGCGCAACCGGCTGCGCGCCTACGACGGGGTGGTCCATTCGAGCGGCAACGACCTGAGCCGCATCTGCACCATGGAATATATCGACATGAAAGAGGATGTGCGCGTGGGGGACGTGGTGGTCACGAGTCCGGAGAGCCTGTTTCCGGCGGGCTATCTCGTGGGAAGGGTGACGGCGGTGCATGACAGCGGCGGGTCGCTTTGGAAAAGCGCCGAGATTGTCCCCGCGATAGACCCGTACAAGCTGGACGAGGTGTTTCTGGTCCGGCGGGACATTGAAGACCCGTCCTATCTGGCGGGAACGCGCGGCGACTTCCTTCAGGAGGCGGCGGCCGCGCAGGCGGCCGCGGGCGAGGCTGTGGCGCGCGGCGGCGAGACACCGGATTCGCGGACATTGCAGGAGCGGTTTGCGCCATGAGATGGAGACACCACCCATGGACCCGCCACCTGGCATGGCTGGCCACCGTCATATTCTTCGCGCTGGTGCAGACAAACTGGCCCGACGCGCTGAAACTGCAGGAGGTGGTTCCGGACCTCGTGTTGATCATGGTGGTGTACTATGCGATCGCCGAAGGCGAGGAGCGGGCCATGTTCACGGGGCTGGTCGGCGGCCTCTACCAGGATGTGGCGGTGCATACGGTGATGGGGCACCATGTGATCTGCCATGTCATCGCGGGCTACGTCGTCGGCCGCGTGTCCACGCGCCTGATCACGGAGCATGCGGCGATCAAGGCGGGGCTTGTGCTGCTGGCCAGCCTGGGCCAGGGCACGCTGTTCATGTTCATCCAGTATGTGCAGCAGCCGCAGCGGGGCATGATCTATCCGCTGCTGACCGCCGTGGTGCCCTGCGCGTTTTACACCGCGGTGGTGGCTCCGTTCCTTTTCCTGGCGCTGGACGCGGTGATGGGCCGCCGGGAATCGCCCGGCCGGGGAACCGCCTGAGATGCTCATCCAGCCCAAGAACGAACCCCAGCGCTACGAGGGTGTCGAGACGCGTGTCCAGTTTTTCGGCGTGCTGCTGCTGCTCTCCTTCGCGGTGCTTTGCGCGCGGCTGTGGAGTCTTCAGGTGCTCAATCTGAGCGAATTCACCGCGCTGGCGGAGCACAACCGCGTCTGGCAGACGCGGCTGGCTTCGGATCGCGGCATGATCTTTGCGGCCAACGACGTGGTGCTCGCGGACAACCGCGCGAGCGCCGATGTGGTTTTTGTGCCGGGCGAATGCCCCGGGGACCGGCTCGCGGCGGTGTGCGCCCGCCTGGCCGAGATCACCGGCGTTCAGCCGGAATGGGTGACGGCGGAGGTGGCCAAGTTTCGGCGGTCGCCCTTCACGCAGATTATCATCAAGCGCGACCTGACCAAGGCCGACCGCATCCGCGTCGAGGAGCACCAGCACGAACTGCCGGGCATCGCGATTATCGTGCATCCGCAGCGGCGCTACCTGCAGGGTGAAACGGCCGGCCAACTGCTGGGCTACCTGGGCGAAATCAACCAGAACGAACTGGACGCATGGAAGGACGAGGGGTATTCGCTGGGCGACCTGGTGGGCAAGGACGGTCTCGAACGCCAGTACGAGAACGTGCTGCACGGGCAGGACGGCTACATGGTGGTCACCAAGTACGCCTCGGGCCAGCCGCAGTTGCTGACCGACAAGTCGGGCCAGCCCTACATTGCGCAGCGCGACACGCGCGGGCATCTGCTCGAGGTGGAGGCGGACCCGGTGCCGCCGCGGTCGGGCCGCCCGCTGCACCTCACGCTGGACCTCGACCTGCAGCGGAAATGCGAGGATTTGCTGCGCCCCATTGTGGGGGCCATTGTCGTGCTGAACGCCGACACCGGCGCCGTGCTGGCCATGGCCAGCACGCCCAACTATGATCCCGGCGTGTTTGTCACGCGGGGCCACGACGCGGAACGGGCCGACCTGCTCATGGGCGGCAATCCGAACCGGATGACGCACCGCGCGTTTCGCGAGATATACCCGCCCGGTTCGGTGTTCAAAATACTGCTGGCCGCCGCGGCGCTTGAGGAGGGCGCCATCAAGCCGGGGACCACGTTCTTCTGTCCCGGCCACTTCCAGCTCCCCGGAGGAAGCCGCCCCTGGCACTGCTGGAAGCGGTCCGGCCACGGCACGGTGAACGTTGTGGACGCGCTCGCCTTTTCGTGCGACGTGTTCTTCTACAATGTCGGGCTCAAACTGGGCGTGGACAAGATTTCCAAGTGGTGCCACGCGGTGGGCATGGGCGAGAAGACCGGCCTGGACCTGCCCGGCGAAATGCCGGGGCTGATCCCCGACCGAGACTGGAAGGCGAAACTGTTCGCCGAGAAGGATCAGTCGGAGCGCCGCTGGTACGACGGCGACACGGTCAATCTGAGCATCGGCCAGGGGAGTGCGGCGGCCACACCCCTGCAAAGCGCCGCGCTCATCGCGTGCATTGTCAACGGCGGCCACCGGGTGCGCCCGTTTCTTTCGCAGGAGCAGGGGCCGCAGGTGTCGGAACGCCTCTTCAGCGAATCCACGATCAAAACGGTCACCGACGGTCTGCGCAAATGCGTCCAGCAGGGACCGGTGCCGCCGACCGGCACGGGCTACCTCGCGCACATAGACGGATTCGACATCATCGGCAAGACCGGGTCGGCGCAGGTCGCGTCGCAGTCCTTCCAGGAAAAGTACAAGGGCGACGAGGACAGCATTCCCTACGAGATGCGCGAGCATGCGTGGTTTGTTTCCGGTGTGCTGAATCGCGACCCGAAAATCGCCATTTGCGTCCTGGTGGAGCATGGACTGCACGGGGCGCGGGCGGCTGCACCTTATGCCCGGGAAGTGATGGAGTTCTATTACGGCAACCGCGGGGCGGCGAACGCGCAGGAAACGGCCGCCCCCGCGGAAACGGCCGCGGCGAAAAGGGAGTAACCCCGACCATGTCCCCCCATCGGCTCGAGGTGCAATACCAGGACATCAGCCTGCGCGTTTTCAACTGGCGCAATCTGCTGCGTCTGGACTGGCTGCTGACGCTGATCGTGCTGCTGCTTGCGGCGGCCGGCTGGATTACCATGTACAGCGCCAGCCGCAGCAGCGACATTTCCTATTTCAACCGGCAGATCATGTATTTTTTCCTTGGCCTGATCATCACGCTTGCCCTCGTCTGCATCGACTACCGGTTCCTGGTGGGGCTGGGTCCGCTGATGTACAGCGGGGCGGTGATAATGCTGTTCGCCGTGCTGGCCGTGGGCACGGTGGCCAAGGGCAGCGAACGCTGGCTGGTGCTCGGACCGTTTCGTCTCCAGCCTTCGGAAACCACCAAGCTGATCATGGTCTATGCGCTCACCTGGTATTTTGTGAAGCTGGGGCCGCGCATACGCAGACTGCACTGGTTTCTGCTGACTTTTGTGGTCGCGGGGCTGCCGATGGGGCTGATTCTGAAGCAGCCCAACCTGGGCACGGCCATGTCCCTCGCGCCGCTGATCATTGTAATGCTGTTTGTTGCCGGCTGCCGGGTGTGGCACCTGGTGGTGGTGGTGCTTCTCGGCCTGTCCATCATTCCGGTGATGTGGTGGGAAATGCATGATTTTGATCCCGACACACCGCGCGAACCGCGCGGTTTCTATGATCTGAAGCACTACCAGAAGATGCGCGTGTATGCGTTCTTGAATCCCGAATATGATCCCCGCGGGTCTGGCTGGCACACGCTTCAAAGCAAGATTACCGTCGGCAGCGGCGGACTCACGGGCAAGGGGTATCTCAAGGGGACGCAGACCCGGCTCAACTACCTGCCCGAGCACCACACCGACTTTATTTTCTCCCTGCTGGCCGAGGAACAGGGCTTTGTGGGGGCCATCGTCATCATCGGCCTGTTCCTGGTGTTCCTGCTGCGGGGGCTGACGTTCGCACGGGACTGTCCCGACATGGCCGGCACGCTGCTGGCGGCCGGCATTGTCACCATACTGGCGTTCCACGTGTTTGTGAATATCGCCATCACCATCGGGCTGATGCCCGTGACCGGCATACCGCTGCCCTTCCTGTCCTTCGGCGGGTCGGTTTACATGACCACCATGGCCGGCGTGGGCGTGCTGCTCAACGTGCCCGCCCGCGGCAAGGGCCTCATTGCGATATAGCGCCGCCCCCGGACCGGTTGAATATTCGTGAACGGCGGGGGGTTACGGGTATCATATTCATGCGCGGGGGTGTTTTGGCGGGAGCCGCGCGGCGAAAACACACTTGAACGGCATGCCGGCGGCCGGCCGCGGCATGCCCTGGAGAGAGAATGAACAAAAGCCTTGTCATAAACGTCACACCGCTGGAAACGCGCATAGCGCTTATTGAGGACGGGCGCCTCGCCGAGCTGGTGATTGAACGCGAGGAAAACCCCAGCATTGTTGGGAATATTTACCGGGGCCGGGTCGATTCGGTGCTTCCGGGCATCCAGGCCGCATTCATCGACATCGGTTTCGAGAAGAACGGGTTCCTGTACGTGTCCGACATCGCCGGGGCCGAGGGCACGGGCGATGTGGAGTTAATCGACGGCGTGCCCCGCGCGCGCACCCGCGCGAAGCGGGCCCGCCAGCAGCCCATCGAGAGAATCTCCTCTTCGGAATACCCGGTGATCCGGG
>CAZOMH010000312.1:0-5584 GCA_964580415.1 uncultured Nitrospirales bacterium | reverse complement strand
CCACCCTCGACCAGCCGTGGTCGATGACGTTCCTGCCCGACGGCCGGGCGCTGGAGACGGACGCGAAGAACTGCAACGTGTTCACGCCGATGGACCCCAAGGAAACCGATCTGACCGGCCATTGGGGCATGGTGGACTGCGTGCGCCGCACCAACCACCCCGTGGATATTGACCAGCTTTTCCGCCTGGCCAAGGCCTTTGGTGACGAGTTCAAACTGACGGTCACCGACAAGGAACAAATTCCGCTGCTTATACCCGTGCTCAAGACCCAGGATTCCTGGACGCGCTACGAGTGGATGAGCAACTGCATCGCGGCGCAGCCCGGCAAAATTGACGTCGAGCAGGCGATCCGCATCCTCTCCACCGGCCCGGTCTACGGCGATGCCACCCTGCATTCGTTTGTAATGGACCCCAAGAACAAGACTGCCTACGTGGCCAATGCCGGTGACAATCCGCCCGTCACAGCCACCGACCGTCCTTTCACCAAAATCGACCTGAGCCAGTGGTTCAACTAAAACGCTGAACCGCAGCCGTGCCCGGAGAATACGGAGCGCGGCGTGCCGGTTCCTCTCGTGCGTCCCCGGACGAAGCGCAATGCCAAAGGCTTGCGCTTTCACTCATGCCCGCCTTGCAATAGTCCCGGCCGATGTCTATCCTAAGCGCGGAACGCGGAGAAACGAACGCTTCTTCAACCGCACCAACGGCGCGCATTACGAAGTGGGGTATGACTCCATGGGCGAAAACACCAAGAGCTGGATCGTTTCGGTGGGGGCCGTTGTGTTGGGGATACTGGTGATGGCCGGCCTGGCGGGGCGGTCCATGTTTGGGCACTACGGGGACGGCACGCCTGAATCGCAGGCTTCCAGCCAGTCTGTCGTCAAAGAAGAACCGTCTGCCGTCCCCGAAAATAGTCAACCGGAAATTCCCGCCCTGGACTTCTTCGGAAAACCGCTGGATGCGTTCGCCCGGGAGGTTGTTGACCGCGCCGGGATGGCGGGACAGGTTGTAATGACGGGCAAGCCCGTGCCGGGAGCCGCGGTTGTGACGCGGTGCGTTTCCCGAAAAATGGCCTATGACGCGACCGACTATACGGGGGTTGCCGCCGAAGCTCCCGGCGGACAGCAGTGGACCACCGTGACGGATTCATCGGGAAAGTTTGCTTTCTACGGCTTGGAAAGCGGCCATTATGGTCTCGAAGCCCACACCGCCACCGCATGCGGCGTGAGTAACATGCCCGTCCGTGAGAACAGCATTCCCGGCCGCATTTCGGGAAAGACCGTCTACTACGCGGAGCGCAGCCAAATTGTCATCGAGTTGCACCCGTCAGCGCCGCTGTCGGGCCGGGCACAGACGAAGGACGGCCAACCCATTCCGTCGGCTACAGTCTATCCGTGCGCATTCAAGTATCCGACGGGAAGGGTCATACTGGACCCGGTTCCGCAGGTGATGTTGAGCGTGACGGCCGACAAGGACGGTGCCTTTCGTTTTCCGCAACTGCCCGAGGGGAGTTGGCAGCTTGCATTTCGCGCGGCGGGCCGTCCGGATCAGAAGACAGGATGGCTGACCACGGAAGCATCGGCGACTGGGACGCGGCAAAGTGCAGCGCCCGTTCCCGCGCCGCCCCCGGGCCAGAGCCCGGACAAAACCACCTTCAAACTCTCCGACTATGGCGGAAAATACCTGCTGCTCGACTTCTGGGCCGCCTGGTGCGCGCCCTACCGAAAAGAGTCCGCCAACATCAAGGCCGTCTACGAGGAATTCAAGGACAACCCCCGCTTCGCGCTGGTTGGCATGAACCTGGACCCCAATCCGGAAGACGCCAAGAAGTACATGGCCGAAAACGGCATGGGTTGGACGCAGGTCTATCTGCGTGACTGGTCAAAGTCGCCCGTTGCCAGCCAATACGGGGTGGAGGCGGTGCCGTACCTGCTCCTGCTGGACCCCGAAGGAAAAGAGGTGGCAAGGGCGCTGACCGGGCAGTCGGTCAGGGAGACCGTGGTTAAGGCACTGACAAACGCCGCACAGACGGAGGAGCAGGAACTCCGGCGGGCGGAGGCTGTTCCGGTGCGGACCTTCAGGGGGGGCGAATTCGTCTGGATTCCCGCGGGCGAATTCAGAATGGGCAGTCCGCTGCCCCCGTCGATCATAAAGAAGAACTACGGGGGGGCTGAAAACTTCTTCAAGGATGCGACGCCGGTGCATGGCGTAAAGCTTGCCAAGGGCTTCTGGATTGGCCGGTATGAGGTGACGAACCAGGAGTTTGAAGCCTTCGCAACGGCAACCGGGTACAAGACGGACGCGGAAAAGCGCGGTTCCGGCTTTGGCCGCATTCTCACCAAAGACAATCGGGCCAAATTTGGCACTGTGACAGACCTTGCCTGGCGCAACCCCGGTTGGCGAACCGACCCGAAGGGGCCTGTGGTCGTGGTAAGCTGGGATGACGCGCAGGCCTACATCGCTTGGTTAAGCCTGAATGCGGGAGAACAGTACCGTTTGCCTTCGGAGGCGGAGTGGGAATATGCCTGCCGGGGCAGGACGCGGACGGAATTCTTCTGGGGCGACATCGCCGACAGCGGCAGGGAGTATCTCAATGCCGGGGATTTGGGCCCGAGCCCCGAGGGAAAGGATTGGCCCGAGCCCTTCAACTTCACAGACGGGTTCTATTTTCCGGCGCCGGTGGGCCAGTTCAAACCCAACCCCTTCGGCCTGTATGACATGCTCGGGAATGTAAACGAATGGTGCCAGGACTGCTACCACAAGAACTACCAGGGAGCGCCGGCGGACGGAACCGCCTGGGAAATACCGGCGGGCAAGAACCGCGTGATACGCGGCGGGGCGTGGCTTAACGCACCCGGCCACTGCCGTTCTGCAGGCCGCTGCTATGGCGATCCAAACATAGGAGCCGTTACGATCGGCTTTCGGTTGGTGTGCGTGCAAAAGCCGGACAAAACACCGCTGTCCGCCGCAGGCCGGTAAGTGAGCGGCTATTTCTTGCGGATATCCGCCAAAGGCGGTCCGGGGTCGGGACTGTGCTGCCGAAAGTTCCGCCATGTCAAAACGCGAGTCCGGGGGGATTCTGCCCGTGTTGTATCCGGCGGGTGCCGTTATTCCTTTGGGAGGGCAAAAAGCCTCAGTACCGCGAGGATATGGCCATGAGCGAGAACATGAAGAGTGGCATTGTGTTGCTGGCGGCGCTGCTTTTGGGGGGGCTGCTGATCGCGGGACTGGTTCAGCAGGTGGGACAGCAGCGCGGCGAGAAACCGGCCCCGCAAGCCCGGATTTCTGAGCAACCCGCTTCCCGGCCCCAACCCGCGCCATCGCCCAAACCTGCGGAGAATACGGTCGCCCTCCCTGTCACGGTCAACGCGCCCGCACCGGTGGCCCAAGCGGTCAGGGCCGAAGAAGCCCCCACCGTGGACTTCTTTGGCAAGCCGCTGACCGCCTTCGACAGGCAGGTAAACGAACGGGTGGGGATTGCGGGCCAGGTCGTGATGGCGGAGAGGCCGGTGTCGGGCGCGACGGTGTTGTTGCGCCGCGTCTCCAAGAAGATCGCCGACGGCGCACCCGACTACACGGGCGTTGCCGCAGACCCGCAGGGCGGACAGGAATGGACCACCACAACGGACAATCAGGGCAAGTACGCCTTCTACGGACTCGACGAAGGCCATTACGGTCTTCAGGCCTACACGGACACCGCCTGCGGTGTGGAGGATATGACCATACGGGGGGGCAGCATTCCGGGACGCTATCCGGGGAAACCGTCGTATTTCGCCGCGCGGGGCGAACTGGCCATCGAACTATGGCCGTCGGGGGCGCTGTCGGGCACCGTGCTGACGCCGGAAGGCCAGCCCGTCGCCGGGGCCAGCCTCTATCCGTACCAGATGCAATACCCGACGGGCTCGGTGGAGGTGGAGCCCATTCCGCAGGTCTTTCTGAGTGTGCAGACCGGCGCCGACGGAGCCTTCCGCTTCCCGCGGCTGCCTGCCGGGCGGTGGCAATTGGCCGTTCGCGCGGAAGGATATGCGGACCAGACAACCGAATGGCTCTCCACGGCGGCCCCCTCTGCCGAAATTCGCCTGAAGAAATTGAAAGACGGCACCCAGCCCGCCGGTCCGGTTGCCATTAATGCCCCGGTCCCCGCAGATAATCCGCCCCCCACGGCCCCCCCCGTCGAGGACAACGCATTGGACGGTGTCATCAAGCTGAACCTGGATTTGGGTTTCGACTACAGTTCAGAGGGCTTTCCGATGGGGTTGGGTGCCGGACAGTCGGACGCGCAGTCCACGGGGGAGAGGCCCTGCAAGAAACTCACCGCCGAGCCGGCCTGCCATTCCCGGCACGTGTACTACGGCTATCTGAGACTGGGTAATGCGGAGGACAACCGTTTCGTTTTCGCCATTGACGAAAGCGACAAATCGCCATGGTTCGGCCACTTTGACCGGAACAACAACAGCGACCTGACCGACGACGGCCCGCCCTGCATTATCTCGGCAGACGTCGAGTTCGACGTGGCCGTTGTGCTCCCGAATGGAAAGACGGTGCGGCGGCCATACAAGATATGGCAGTGGCCCAACAGCCAAAGCAGCACCCCCTGCATCCGCTTCTACGCTGTTTGCCACTACCAGGCAAAAATCCACCTCAACGGAGAGACCGTAACGGCTGTTGCCTTCGAACAGTACAATCATGACGGCCTGTACCACGACGACGGCATCTGGCTCGACCTTAACGGGGACAACAGGCTGGACGAGAAAACAGAACTTTTCAAGGACGGTGGCGCAGTCACATTGAAGGGCAAACCGTTCCGGATAAAGCTGGATTATCCCTGACGAAGAAACGGGGCGGCCGTCGCTGCAAGAAGACTTCACAGGCCCGGCAATGTGTGCAATAATAGTGTTCAGGCCCGGTGGACCGAACGATCAAAAGAACATACGAGGACGCCTTCATATGAAACACGTCAAACGCATCACCATTGCCCGTGCGGAGTACACAGCCGAAGAAGTCAACGGATTTCTGGATCGGATTTTCAGTTTTGTGACCACAATAGTCAACGCGAAGAGCAAGAACGCAATCCAGGACGCATAACGCCGGCCCCCTCTCCGGCATTGCGGCCCGCAGACCGCCGTTGGCGGCGGTTCTCGGCAGAAAGGCCGGGGAAACGAGACGCCTGCAGCGCGTATCGCCGCCGTCCCGGCGGCCCTGTGCTTCGTTCCGCCCGCAATGGCGATGCGCGCGCCGTCCCGCCTACTTTTGCGCCTTCAGGTACTTGTCGAAGAAGTGGTTCATGAACCACTGGCAGCGAACGTTCACTTCCAATGCGATGTCCATGGTGTGGGGATAACCGTCAAACTTCTCGTACTGGACCGGAACGCCCATTTCTGTCAGCTTCGCATAGAGCAGGTCGGACTGTGACATGGGCACGGTGTCGTCGATGGTGCCCTGCAGGATCAGGGTGGGCGGGGAATTCTTGGTGACATGCGTGACGGGCGAGCCCTGCGCGTAGAGTTCCGGTGCCTGGTCGTAGCTTTTGCCGCCAAAGAAATGTTTCAGTGTCGAATTGTCGCGTGCCGCGGGCAGGGTCATGTCC
>CAZOMH010000311.1:0-5584 GCA_964580415.1 uncultured Nitrospirales bacterium | reverse complement strand
CAAGAAGTCCGCATTGGGCGCGGGCGGATTGAAGCAACGAATCAGTGATCTGTTCGTTCTTGGGCTGGCGGCAATGGCAATGCCCGCCATCCGGCGACGGCGGCAGTAACATAGGGAGGAGCGCGGGTCATGAACGGAATCAAGACGCGGAGAATAACACATGTTTCCCTGCTCATCGCGGCAACGGCATGTATGGTCGTGAGCCCCGCGTTTGCGGGGGTCGTTCTCAGGGTGGACGCCGCATCCACGGCTGTGACGCCAAACGGCGCTTCATGGGCTACTGCCTATAAGACACTGCAGGATGCCGTGAACGCTGCGGACGCCGCCGGAGGCGGCGAGGTGTGGGTGGCCCGGGGCGTCTATGCCGGCAACGGCTACGAAGTGCTGTTCATGCGGAAAAACGTTTCCTTATATGGCGGGTTTTCCGGGCAAGAGACCATGCGCGACCAGCGCAATTGGGCAGCCAACGGCACGGTCATCGACGGAAAGAACACCTCCGGATGTGTCACGGCCTATTACACAGGCACTCTGGACGGATTTATCCTTACAAGGGGAAACTCGTATTACGGCGGCAGCATGGAGGTGTACGGGGACACCACAGCCAGGGTTTCCAACTGCCTGTTCATACAAAACAGCGCCGACTACGGCGGGGCCGTTTACAACAGCGGCATCCTGACCATGATCAACTGTGTGTTCGTGCAGAACACGGCCAACTGCCATGGCGGGGCGGTTTACAGCAGTTCCACGGGCACCTACATGACAAACTGCACCTTTACCGCAAACCATGCGGCCGAGTCGGGCGGCGCAATATACGCCGACTATGACGGTGCGCATGTGGCAAACTGCATACTCTGGGGGGATACGGCGCCGTCGTGCGTGGAAATAGACGACTCGAGCAACTCGGCCTCGACGGTCGTCACCTATTCGTGCGTGCAGGGCGGGCATGCAGGCACGGGAAACATCAGCGCGGACCCCCTGTTTGTGGATGGCATAGACGGTGGCAGCGTCCAGCTCAAAACCGGTTCGCCCTGCCTGAACACGGCCGGCCAAACCGGGGCGCCGACCGCGGACATACTGGGCCGGACACGCCCGCAAGGCGCCGGTGTGGACATGGGCGCCATCGAGGGCGCGGTGGCATCCTCGGGCATTCTGACGCTAAGCGTGGGCATGTCTCCCGCCGACGGCGGCATCCTCACACCCGGAACGGCAACACGCCGTCTGGGTCCCGGCGATATGGTACTGCTGAACGCGCAACCGCTGGGGCATCATTTCGCCGGATGGACCGGTGGAATCACCTCAACAGCCACAACCGTCGCGTTCCAGGTGAATGCCAACATGAGCGTCACGGCAAACTTTGACGAGTCGATCATGCGCGTGGACGCGAACCAGACCGGACCCGCGGACGGCAAGTCCTGGACGACCGCCTTTGGAACGCTGCAGGAAGGGGTGAACGCCTCCGCCGACGGCGGCGAGGTGTGGGTGGCGGAAGGCACCTACCATGATTCCGGGTACCGTGTGCTCGACATGCAGCCCGGAGTAATGATCTATGGCGGTTTTTCCGGAACGGAAACCTCCAGGGATGAACGCCATTGGGCGCAGCACCCCACGGTGATTGACGGAGAGAACCTTCGCCCGTGCGTTCGGGGCGCCGACTTCGCGGTCCTGGACGGATTCACCGTCACCCGGGGCCTTTATTACAGCGGTGCGGGCATGTGCAACCAACATGCTTCACCAGTCATTGCAAACTGCTGTTTCGTCCTGAACCGCGCCACAGGCGGAGAAGGCGGGGGCGTCTACAATTACTATTCCTCGCCCACCCTGACAAACTGCGCTTTCTCCCGCAACACCGCCGGCACGGGCGGCGGGATGTATAATTACCAGGCGGCCCCGGTCATCACCAACTGCACCTTCAGCGGCAACCGGGCCGAGTATGGCGGCGGAATGTATGAGTACGGGGGCGGTTCGACCATAACCAACTGCGTCTTTTGGGGAGACACGGGTCCGGTCACGCCCGAGATTTGCTGTTACACGCCCGGACCCGCCGTGGCCTATTCGTGTGTGCAGGGCGGATTCACGGGCACAGGCAACACCGACGCCGACCCGCTTTTCGTCGATGGAGCCGCGGGAAGTCTGCAACTGCGCAATGGTTCCCCTTGCATCGACTCGGCCGACCCGGCAACCGCCCCCGCCGCAGATTTGCTCGGACGGGACCGTCCCGCGGGAGCCGGGGTGGATATGGGCGCCTATGAGGGGGCCGCCGCCGAAAGCGACATCCTGCCCCTCCACATTGTGGTGTCTCCCGAAACAGGAGGGCGCACGGAACCGCCCGTCGGAACGCATTACATGGTGCGCGGTGAAACGGCCCAATTGGCGGCGTTTCCCTGCGGATACCGCTTCGCCCGGTGGAGCGGCGCGGTTGACTCAACGGCGCAATCGGTCCCCCTGAAGATGGATGCGGAAAAGACCGTGACCGCCCAGTTTGAACCCTATCGCGTCTATGTGAATCCGGCGCAAGACACGGCGGGCGACGGCACGTCCTGGTCTACGGCACTCAATTCCCTCCAGGATGCGGTGGATGCCACGGCCGCGGCGGGCGGTGGCGAAGTGTGGAGCGCCGGAGGCACCCTCACCGGCAGCGACACCAGCGTGCTCAGAATGAGGCCGGGGGTGTTCATTCTGGGCGGGTTTAAGGGAACCGAAAACTCCGTCGGAGAACGGGACTGGCGCGCAACTGCCACGATAATCGACGGCCAGAACGCGCGGCGCTGCGTGATCGGCGCGGACGATGCACTGCTGGACGGGTTCACCGTAACCAACGGATACGCCGATTCCCAAGCGGACAATGGCGGCGGCATGCTGAACGAGTTTGTGTCGCCGGGCGTGGCCAATTGTGTTTTCACAAACAACCGGGCGTACGCGGCCGGCGGGGCGATGTGCAACGAAGGGGCGTCCCCCCGGATCACCAACTGTGATTTCACGGCAAACGGCACGGAGTCCGCAGATTCTTACTATTTGACGGGCGGCGGCGCGGTTTGCAGCCGCTGGGGAGCGCCCGAATTCGAAAACTGCACCTTCACGGAAAACAGCTCGGCCTGTATTGGCGGGGCGCTCTCCAGCCGTGAATCCGCACTTCGGGCGGCAAACTGCCTCTTCCGGACCAACAGGACGGCGGATAACGGCGGGGCGGTGTATTGCGGCGCCGATGACACCAGCACCCTGACAAACTGCACCTTTTCCGGAAACGCCAGCGGCAATTTCGGCGGTGCCGTTTTCGGGGAAGACCCGGCAATCAGGATTACAAACTGCATCTTGTGGAATGACACGGACGCCTATGGGTTCTCCGAGGCATACCCGGCCAATGCCGGCATGGTGACCTATTCATGCGTGCGGGGCGGTTATGACGGCACGGGAAACATCAGTGATGATCCCCTGTTTGTGGGCGACCTTTTCGGCAGCCTGCAGTTGAGGCCGGGTTCCCCCTGTCTGGACAAGGGCACGGCAGCCGGCGCTCCGGAAAGGGACCTGCTGGGCAACCCGCGGCCGGCGGGGAACGGCGTGGACATGGGTGCCTACGAGGGAACTGTTGCACCCAGTGACATGGTCGCATTGACCGTGCACATTTCTCCCGAAGGGTCCGGCAGCACAATTCCCTGCGCGGGCATCCATTATTTCACGCGTGGGGAGACTGCCATGCTGAACGCCATCCCAGCGGGATTCAGATTTGCGCGGTGGTCGGGCGATGTGGATTCCGAATCGCAAACCGCCCCGGTGCTGATGGACGGCGACAAGACCGTTACGGTTGAATTTGAGCCCTTTGTGGCCTGCGTGAACGCGGCGGCCGGAGAGAACGGCGACGGCAGTTCGTGGGGCAACGCCTACAACTCACTTCAGGCCGCCGTTGACGCCGTGGCGGCAGGGGGCGGCGGTGAACTGTGGGTGGCAATGGGCACCTACACCGCGACCACCGACCCGGTACTCACCATGCGTCCCGGCGTGTTTCTCTTCGGCGGTTTCTCGGGAGCAGAGGCTTCCCGCGACGAGCGTGAGTGGAACGCCAATGCCTCAACGATTGACGGCGAAGGCAGCCGCCGCTGTGTCCTGGGCGCGGACAATGCCGTTCTGGACGGGTTCGTCATAACGAAAGGGGCGTCCACGTATTCATCTGATAGCGGCGGCGGAATGTATAACGACAAGGTCTCGCCGACAGTCGCACACTGTGTGTTTTCAGAGAATGTTGCCACCCGCGGCGCAGGCATGTACAACCGCTACAGTTCATGCTCGGTCAGCAATTGCGTGTTCAGGCAGAACGGCATGACTTCCGATTCGAGCAACTACGAGGACCTGCTGGGCGGTGCCATGTACAACTACGGCGGCGCACCTTCCATCAACGGCTGTCAGTTTGACGCAAACATGGCCACCGTCGGAGGGGCAATATGCAACAGCACCTCAGCACCCGTCATAAGCAGGTGTGTCTTCACGGCCAATTTGACGCAACGGGCCGGCTATTCCTATCAATTCGGCGGCGGCGCGGCAATCTGCAACATCCAGGCCAGTCCCGTCATCAAGGTCTGTCTCTTCAAGGGAAACATGGATGAAAGCGAAAGTTCGAGCAATGGCGGCGGCGCCATTCTGAACCGCTGGGCACAATACTCATCGACGCTCTCGCCGCCGGCTCCCGCGGTGATACTGGTCGAGAACTGCGTGTTCCTGAAAAACAGCACCACGACCCACGGCAACGCGATATGCAATATCTACAATCCGCTCAAGGTGGTTAATTGCACGTTCGCGGAAAACGGTTCGGGACTCACAGAGGCAATCTACAACGACAACTTTTCGTCTTCTTCCGCTCCAACCATAGCGCAGCCAACCATTTCCAACAGCATTGTGCGCGGAGTCGCGGATTCAACCTGGGCCCAGATAAAGGAGGCGGCATACAGTTCGCCCTCCGCCTCTTCTCTCCTGGTAAACCATTCCTGCGTCCAGGGCGGGTACAGTGGCCTAGGCAACATCGACGCAGATCCGCTGTTTTCGAATTCTCAACACGGCGATGTACGACTCTTGGCAAATTCCCCCTGTATTGACACAGGCACGGCGGAGGGTGCTCCGGACGTGGATTTCCTGGGCATGCCGCGACCGCAAGGTACAGGTTTCGACATGGGTGCCTATGAGCTTGACAGCACCCCACCCAACACCCCTGTGGTCATAGGTCCGGAAAGCCCAACCAACACTTCACGCCCGACATTCACCTGGAGTTCCGGAGGTAACGTCGGTGCAGGCTTGTACCGCTACGGTTTTGCCGAAGGACTGTGGCTGGCCACTGATGATACCGGCACCAGTTTTACACCAACCTCAGAGCTTCCAGACGGCCGTTACATTCTCTATGTGCAGGAACGGGACAATTCGGGGAACTGGAGTCTTTCCGGTTCCTGCACGTTTACGCTGGACACGGTGGCGCCCAATGCGCCGGTGGTTGGTGGTCCGGCATCGCCTGCGATGAACCCTCGACCCTCATGGGCATGGTCCACCGGAGGCGGCGGTGCGCGTCTGTACCGTTACGGGTATGCCGAGGGCACGTGGCTTGCAA
>CAZOMH010000310.1:0-5593 GCA_964580415.1 uncultured Nitrospirales bacterium | reverse complement strand
TCTGCGACATCCAGTCCGTGTGGGATGTGCATGAGCATCCGGCGGACGCGGCGGGCGGCGCGGACAACGACGGCCACGAACATCACCCCGGCGACGAGGTAACGGCGGCACTGGTAAAGCTGGCAACCCCCGCGATGCGCTTCGAGTTAAAGGACAAGATAAACAAAGGCTATAATGTAATGGCGGCGGTGCCGGTGATGGAAATACAGAAGCTGTACGACCAGCTTCTGGGCACGGCCAAGGCGGTGCTGCTGGCGATTGGCTATCTGGTCGTGGTGATTTCGTCCATGTCCATCCTGATTGGGCTGTACATGGCCATTTTGCAGCGGCGGCGCGATTTGGCCATCATGCGCGCGCTGGGCGCCACGCGCGGCGAGATTTTCGGCGCCGTGCTTATTGAGGCGTTCTGGGTGACGCTGCTCGGGCTGGTTGCCGGCTGGGCGCTCGGCGTCCTGACCTGCAAACTGCTCGGCCTGTACCTCGCGGCGAAACTGGGCTTCCACATCGCCGCGATCAGCCTGAGCGCCGATCTGATCACCGCCTACTCCGCCGTGCTGCTGATGGGCATGATCGCCGGCATTCTGCCGGCGTGGCAGGCCTATAGAACGGACATCGCAAGAGACCTGGCCGAGCCCTGAAAATTAGGCTTCTTTCTTGCTCTTAATCTTGCTCCTAATCTGGTTCCAGTTCCCGTTGGTTTCAAGATTAAGACTGAGGGCAAGAGCAAGATTAAGATTAAGATTAAGAGGAAGTTTTAGGACATGAAAAGACGCAACAGACGCGACCTGTTGACCCTTGCCGGCGTGGTGGTGGTGCTCACGGCCATCATCGGCGTCAACGGCTACATGCGCAGAGAGGGCCTGCGCGGACAGTACGAGGCCATACGGGCCGCTTTCGAGCAGAAGCACCGCGAAAAGGGCGATGAACTCATCGACTGGAAAGAGCTGCACCAGGTCAAGGGCACCCGCCGCTCCGGCGCCACCTTCCCCGATTCGCTCAAGGAGAAAGACGGTCATCTGGTCAATCTGTGCGGCTTCATGAGCCCCATCGACCAGTTCAAGAACGTCACCGAATTCATGCTCCTGCCCGTGCCCATGACCTGCTACTTCTGCGACTCGCCGCCCATGCGCGACATCGTCCATGTCAAACTGAACAAGCCCGCCGACATGGTCAACGAACCCGTGCTCATCGGCGGACGCCTCGAACTGCACCCGAAGGAAAAGGAACTCTTTTTCTATACGATTAAGGATGCCAAGTGGAACGAGGCCGTAAAGGACGAGGAACTGAGCAAAAAGACCCTCGACCAGGCGCACAAGACCCACCTTGTCGATGGATTCAAGCAGTTGAAAGACGGCAAGCCCGAAGAGCCGCTCACGCCCGGCTACACCCCCCCAACCAATCCCACCTCGATCCCCGCCGGCCCTGTGGCCGCCCCGGCCCAGCCGGCCGAAGCCGCTCCGCCCGCACCGGCGGCCACGCCCCCGGCGGCGCAGTAGGCCGCCAGGGTCCTGTTCGGCGTTCCGCGGTTTAATCCAGAATGACCGGCGTATTGGGCAGTTCGTTCCGGTCATCCTCCGCGCGGGGCAGCACTGTTTCCAGACGCCCGCCCAAATCCTCCACGGCGGCGCACAGCGCCCCCGCCGGATCACCCGTGCGCATGGCCGCGACAAGCCCGGCGCACACTTCGTCTATTGCCTGCTGTCCCAACTTTTCCAGAACCGGTTCCCCGGCAAGCACAACGGCGGTGCGCTCATAGAGCGACACATACACGAGCACACCCGTGCCCGCCGCGGTGCGGTATACCCGGCTGTCGAAAAATGCCTGGCGCGCCCGCGCCATGACTTCCTGGCGCATTTCGGCGCGGGGTATGAAGAAACGGTGCAGTATGGGAAAACGGATTGTGGCGGGCAGGGCGATCATGAAACCGGCCACGAAAGCGGCCAGCAGCAGCGGCAGTTCATAGTCGTTCTTCGTGGCCGCCCACGATCCCGCCTCGACCGGCACGCGCGGAAACAGTTCCCACGCCACGGCAAGAAAGACGAGCCCGGTCAGGAGCCCGACAAAATCCTCCGCCCGGTCGTACCGCCCCGAAATGCGGGCCAGTACGGGAACGATCTCGGCGGATGTCCCGGATTCCGCCCTGGCGACGGCGGACGCGATGCGGTCCCGCTGTTCTGGTGTGACAAGTTCTGGTGCGCGCTTCATGCGTATCTATTTCCTCTCCGCGTTGTGTTACCAGGAACCGGTGGCCCCGCCGCCGCGGGAACTGCCGCCGCCGGAGGAGAATCCGCCGGAACCGCCTCTCCAGCCGCCGGGGCGGCCGTAAAGATATGGATCATCATAATAGCCGCGCCCGCTGTAGCCGTAACTGCTGTAGTACGAGATTGCGCGCCAAATGCGCAGAACAAACGCCAGAACCACCAGAACCACAACAACCCACGGGTGCTCCAGGGGATTGTACAACGGCATCCAGCCCCAGCCCGTGGACGGCGGGCGCAGCCCCCGGGCCATCCGGTCCAGCTCCGCCACACCGGCCGCAATCCCGCCGGAGTAGTCGCCCCGCTGAAAACAAGGGATTATCGCCTCGTTCATGATGGATTTGCAGGCGTTGTCGTAGCTGCGGTCCCATTCCGAGCCCAGCTCAATGCGCGCCCTGCGGTCCTCCCGCGACACCACCAGCAAAATGCCGCGTGTCCAGGCCGCCCCATGGACCGTCCGGTACAGGGCCCCCCACTGGTTAAACAGATTCGTTGCGAAACTCTCAATGGTGTCATGGTGCAGCGCATCCAGGGAAAGGGACTGAATCGTCAGCACTACCACCGGGACACCCCGGTCGGAAAGAAGGCGCGCACAGGCCTCCGTTATCCGGTTCTTGTCCCCGGGACTGACCATGTTTGTGTTGTCCTGCACAAACACGCCGTCCGTCGGCTTGCACATGTAATATATCGGCTCCCCAAATCCGGCCAGCGCAACCAGCATGCATAATGCAAATACGCGCGTCATGACTGTCCGCACTCCCTCGTTAATCGGGGGGTTACCATGATCCCGTGGCCCCGCCGCCGCCCGAACTGCCGCCACCAAAGGAACCGCCGGAGAAGAAGCCGTCCGAAGACAAACCGCCCGTGGACGACCCGCGGGAGGACATGTCGGAATCGTTAAAGGACGACATGCCGCCCCGCTGCCGGTAATAATACCAACCGCCGGTATCGTACCGCCTGCTTCCGTCATATCCCCCGGACCCGCTGCCCGGGAAAATCTTGCTGTAAATCCACACAACGATGAACAGCAGCCCGAACCCGATGACAATGCACTTGGTTTCATAAGAGGGAGACGGCATGCGGGACGCCCCAATACAGCCCCAGCCCGTCATGGGGGCACGCAATCCCCGGGCCATGCCGTCCAGCCCCAGCACCCCGGCCACAATCCCCCCCGAGAAATTGCCCCCGCGAAAATACGGGATAATTTGCCCGTCCATGATGGATTTGCAGACCCCGTCGTAGCTGCGGTCCCAATCCGCGCCCAGTTCAATGCGCGCCTTGCGGTCGGCACCCGATACCAGCAGCAGAACACCGCGGTTCCACGGCACGCCGTTTACCGTGGGGTGGCCTATGCCCCACTGTTTGAACAGCAACTGAGTAAAAGCCTCTATGCCGAGGTTTTGGGATGTGTGCGCCGCCATGGACTGCACCGTGACCACCACCACCGGAATGCCCCGTTCCTTCAGAAGCGCGTCGCACACCTCCGTGATCCGGGCCCTGTCCGCCGGGCGCACCATATAGGCCCGGTCAACCAGAAATTCGCGGTCGCCCGGCTGGGGAATATTTATCGGCTGCGCCGCCCCTGTGAGCGCAACCAGCATGCAAAACGCAACGGCACGCATCATAAGCCTCCTATCTCCAGAATACGCCCTTGGAAGGCAACCCGGCTTGCCGCGCATCTACTATTCCATCTTGGCGTCCCAAAATCAAGAGCGCGTCCCAATCCGCACTTAATTTTCGGCTGGTTGCAGGGAAACCCAATAAGCACGCGCTTTGTGGCTGCGGCGTCTCCGCCGCAGAGTATCAAGGAGTTATGCAGACTGCGGCGAGGACGCCGCAGCCACGAAACGTATCCGCATGCGCCATCCCATCACAGACAATTCTTACGTGCGGATTCTGGGTGCCCGCCGCCTCTTGCCCCGTTCCCGCTTTCCGGTTACTATAGTGTCCGCCTTTTGAAACCATGCCGTGGAGAACGCGGAACCACAAGGAGCGCCGGAATGCGAAATCCCATGTTTGCCCTCTGTCTGGTCGTCACACTGGTTTGTGCGGGAACCGCCATCGCCGCGGACACCCTGTGGAGCATCGGCAAGAAGGACGGGGACTACGGCGAGTTCGCCGCGGCAGGCCGCTACGCGGACTACACCAAACTGTTCGCGAATGATGTGGCCTACCGCGTTGGCAGGAGCAAGCCTGAAACAGACTGGCCCTATATTCAGCCCGGCCCGACCGATGACTGGGCCGGTTTGAAAGTGCATCCCTTCCGGGTCCTTTTCGACGTAAAACAGACACCCAAGGCTGGATATCGCCTTTTCATCAATCTGGTGGACACCCAGGCCGGCAGCCCGCCCGCCCTTTCCGTTGCGCTAAACGGCCATGAATGCCCGGCCGTGCCGCTGCCCGCCGGCGGCGGCGAGGATTCGCTGACCAATCCGAAAAAGGGCCACCGCCTGACGAAGACTTTCATCTTCCCCGCCTCCTGGATGAAACGCGGCGCAAACGAACTCATTCTTGCCAACACGGGCGGCTCATGGCTGCTTTACGACTCGGTTGCGTTTGAGTCCGGCGCACCCGGCAGCCCCGAGGTGGGCCATATTGAAGCCGCCGGCACGCCCATGTTCAAAACGGTTGACGGCGTGCTGAAACAGGCGGTGTTTGTTCAGATCAACAACGAAGGACTTGACGGGGAGGCCATGCTCGGCCTTGAAGGGGGTGCGGCGCCGCAAAGAGTCGCATTACCCCAGGGAAAGAGCATCATTCCGCTTATGGTGGACCCTTTCACCAGGGCCGAAAAACGCACCGTGGTGCTCAATATCGGCGGAAAGGAGCAGTCGGCCGTTTTTGACGCGCAGCCGGAGAAACAGTGGAAGGTCTTTGTGGCCGCGTCGGCACATACCGACATTGGCTACACGGACCTGCAGGAAAAGTGCATGCAGCTCCACGTGGACAACGCGCTCGGCGCGCTTGCCGCCTGCGAGAAGTTGCCCAACTACAAGTACAACCTTGAAGTCTTCGCCCAGTTGGACTGGTTCCGCCAGCTCGCGCCGGACAAGTTCCCCGTGCTGGAACAGCGCATCAAAGAGGGGCGCATGGGCCTGACCGCCCTCTACCTCAACATGCTCACCGGCATCTGCTCGGGCGAAGAACTGGTCCGGGTGCTCCAGCCCGCGCAGTTGTACGGCCGTGCGCTGGGCGTGCCGGTCACCATGGCCTCGCTCAACGACGTGCCCAGCACCGTCGGCACGCTGCCCATGTTCCTGCGCCAGGCGGGCGTGAAGTACTTCGCCGAGGCCATCAACGAAGACCGCGGTCCCTCCTTCATGCACGCCGAAAAG
>CAZOMH010000309.1:0-5612 GCA_964580415.1 uncultured Nitrospirales bacterium | reverse complement strand
ACTCCCGGCAAGATGGCCCTGGGCCTGCGGGTGATCCGCTCGGACGGTTCCCGCATTACCTACGGGCGCGCCTTTGGCCGCTTCTTCGGTGAAATGTTGAGCGGCATCATCTTCTCCATCGGCTACATCATGGCTGCTTTTGACGAGGAGAAACGGGCCCTGCATGACCACATTTGCGACACGCGCGTGGTCAAGAATTAAGCGCGGGGGCATGCTGTCATGAAAGTGCTGTCCACCGCCTGTCCGCGCTGCCTGACGCCGCTGGATATCCAGTTGCGCGGCAGTATGCGCACCAACACCTGTCCCATATGCGAGGCGCGGGTGATTACCCATGTCTTTCCCGCGCTGCTGCGTCCCGCCGCGGCGGAACCGCGCCGCGACAACGTGGCGCTCACCGATGAGAGCACCTGTTTCAACCATGCCGCAAAGCGCGCCGTCGCCGTTTGCGAGGACTGCGGCCGCTTCGTCTGCAACCTGTGCGACGTGCCCGTGCCCGGCTCCGACAAACACCAGTGCGTTGCCTGTTTCGAACAGTCGTTGAAGCGCGAGGCGGGCCCGGAATTATCCACCGCGCGTGTCCGCATGGACGACGTGACGCTTGCAGTGGCCGTGCTGGGCACGCTGCTCGTCTATCTCGCGCCCATCACCATCCCGGTGGTCTGCTATCTCACCCTGCGCCATTGGCGCGAGCCGCAGAGCGCCCTGCCCCGAAACCGTTGGCGCTTTGTGGTCTCGGGACTGCTCGTGCTGCTGCAACTGGTGATGCTTGGCTCCTTTGCGGCATTGATGCTCATGGCACAAGGGGGGAAATAGATGTCCGATCCGAAACCGAACCTGGTAAAGTTGGCCAAGGGCCGCAGGCTGTTTTCGTCCTTTGCGTCAAACAGCCAGACCCTATGGATGGCCGGCGACTACCTGCTCCTGCAGATTACCAGCGGCTACACAGAGCGTGTGCGCCGTTTCTATTATGCGGACATACAGAGCGTTTCTTATGCCCGGACAAACGAGGGAACCTTTGTAACCGCCTTCTGCGCGGTGGCGGCGGCTTTGCTCGGTCTTCTAGGTTTTTGGAGCATGACCGAATTCGGGACGGTCGGCGGGCTGTTTGTTGCCGCGCTGGGGCTGTTTCCGCTGGCGGGGGTCGGCTTCAACCTGATCGCCGGTCCCACCTGCGCATGTGTCATTTCCACGGCCGTTCATTCCGAGCGCGTGGCCGCGCTGAACCGTATTCCCAAGGTCGAGCGTGTGCTTGGACAGATTATGCCGCGCATCGACGCGGTGCAGGGGCGGCTCACAGAAGAGGCGCTTGCTCCCAACCAGCCGGAATTGCAGCGCATTGAGGCGGGCGGGCATGCCCTGGAAGGCGTCCGGGAACACGCCGAGCTTCGGGAGGACCGGGGACGGGCACACTGGGTCTTCTTTTCACTCCTGGCGGTCTACGCCTTTTCCCATGTGTTTGACATCTTCTTCTATTCCTCCGCCAAAAACACATTGGACCTCCTCATGTTTGCCACGATCATTGTTCTCGGCTTTGTGCTTTTGATTTGGCAGCGCGGGGGCAACCTGCCGGCCAAGGTCAAGGTGCTTTCGCCGATAACCCTTGTTTTGTGCCTGCTGGAATTTGTGATCGTTACGCCGCTGGGCGTTTCCGGCGCCTTCCCGAACGGCGCCCCGCCCGAATCACAGGGCATGCAGATGTTTCTGCTCGCAAGTACGGCCGCATTCCTCGCCCCCGGCGTGCTTGGGCTGCTGCGTATGGCCGGGGTCCGCGCCGCTGCTCCAGCGGCCGGGAAGGATTCCGCGGCCCGACTCCCCGTGAGGGATGATTTCCGTTGAGCACCGACCTCGCCAGACAGCGCTGCTACAACCACGCGGACCGCGAGGCGGCGGCGCGCTGCCCCGCGTGCCGCCGGCACTACTGCCGGGAGTGCGTTATCGAGCACGAGTCGCGGCTTTTGTGCGCCGACTGCGTGGCGGCCGGGGCCGCCCGCGACGAGCGCCGCGCCAAGCGGCACGGCTGGCCCGGCGCCGTGGCCGGGGCGCTGCTCGGGCTGATGCTCGTGTGGGGGTTCTTCTTTGCCATCGGCTGGGGACTGCTGAGCCTGCCCAGTCCGACCCATCACGCGGACTTGTGGAAGGAACGGTCCGCCGATGACTAGCGGTGCGCGGAAAAAGGGAATCGGAGCCGCGGGCATGATCGACATTGTCGAGTATGCGGCCGCGCTCGTGCGCGCCTCCGGCGCGGGCGCGCTGTGCCTCTACTACCTGGGCGCCATGCCCTTTGTCGCGCTGTTCATCCTCTATTTCGCCGACATGTCCATCATGGCCTGCGACGCGTCAAGGCTGGTGCTCGGTTCGCTCCTGCTGGGCCTGTTTTTCCTTTGGATGAAGGTATGGCAGGCGGTGTACGCATGCCGCCTTTGGGACACGCTCCAGGACCGGTGCGGCACGGAGAAACGCCACTGGTTCAGGCTTGCCGCGCGGCAGGCTTTCCTGCAGCCTTTTGGCCTGTTCATGCTGCCCCTGGCGCTGCTGGCGCTGATACCCTACGGCGCGGTCCATGCCTATTGCCAAAACGTTACCGTGCTCGACCGCGGCGCGGATATGAAGGTGCGTGAACTGTCGCGCGAGGCGCGGACCCGCGCGCTCGAAGAGCCGCGGCAGGCATTCCTACTTGTATGGGCCATCAGTCCGCTGTCCGTTATTCTCTGCGCCGCCCTGGTCTACCTCGTGACCCCGCTGCTGCGCGCCGCATTGCCCGAAGAACTGGGGTTTCTGGCCGGGGCATGGCAGGTGGTTGCGCTGATACTCCTCTTTCCGCTCAGCCCGCTGCCCGTGATCGTGGCGGCCAATGTGCTGATGGCGCTCACGATGGGGCCCCAACTGTTGCATGCGCTGCTGGGCGTTTCCTCGGCATTTCTGGAGAATCGCGGCATATGGAGCGATGCGCTGGCCTTTGTTGCCGTCGCGGGCATCGTCTACCTGCTGCTCGATCCGCTGGTGAAGGCCGCCTTCGTGCTGCGCTGTTTCCGGAGCGAGGCGGCCCATACCGGTGAAGACCTGCGGGTTGAACTTCGCAGAACCCGTTCGCTGACCGCCGGTCTGTTAATGCTGGCCGGACTGGCCGCAGTGCTTCTGTCCGCCCCTGCCGCCCGAGCCGCGGAACCCGCAACCGCCCCTGCGGCCCGGGCCGCAACCGTCACCGCCGGGCAGCTGGACGGTCAGCTTGAGCAGGTGTTCAAACAGCGTTCCTACGCATGGCGCATACCCGGCGAAAAAGATTTGCACGAGATGGGGGCCTTCGGCGCTTTTGTCGAGGGCGTTGGCCGGACCCTGATCGAATGGTCCGAGTGGGCGGCGAAAAAGTGGCACAAGATTGGCGAATGGCTCGACGGCATTTTCGGCAGCCGCGGCGGCAGCGGGGAAGAGCCCGGCGGAATCAACGCATTCGACGTGCATATGACGCTGCTGGTACTGTTGGTCCTCCTAATCTGCATTGCCGTCGTCCTGTATGTTCGTCGCCGCCGGGCCGGGCAGGATGCGGCCCCCATGGCGGCCGTGCCCCTGGCCGACGCCAAGCCCGACGTCAATGATGAAAACACGCTCGCCACGGACCTGCAGGACGATGAATGGGCGCGCATGGCCGAACAGTTGGCCGCGCAGGGCGAGTACCGCGGCGCGCTGCGCGCCTCATTCCTGTCCATGCTGGCATGGCTCGCCGCGCAAAACTTTGTCCGCGTGGCAAGGGCAAAATCAAACCGCGAATACGGAACCGAACTGGAGCGGCGCGCCCATGCGCGTCCCGACTGTCTTGCGGCGTTCAGGTCGGGGGTGTCGGTGTTCGAGCCCGTCTGGTACGGGGCCCATCCGGCCACCGCCGAACAGGTCGGCCAAATTATGAACCTTGGGGAGCGGCTGCGGCACGGTGAACTGGTCTAGGAAAACCACCATCGTCGCGGGAGGGCTGCTGACGGCCGCCTTCCTGCTCTTCGTCTACGGCGTGCTCGTTCTGCGCATTCACGCCGGCGGCGGCTATGCCCCCTATTCGTCGTTCCGCACGGACCCGCTGGGTACCCGCGCCCTCCACGACGCGCTCGCGCAACTGCCGGGCATGCAGACGGTCCGCCACCAGGACCAGTACAAGGAGATCAGGGGCGGCGACGGCGACACGATGCTCATCCTCGGCCTTGGGGAATGGGTGATGGAGAGCGACGACGCCAAGGCGCTGGAAATCTTCATGTCCCAGGGCGGGCGTGTTGTGGTCGCGTTCCGGGGGCGCGGTTCGGCGCCTTTCATGATGTTTGATGACGGGGAGGACGGGAAGAAAAAGAAGGAGACCGGGGACAAAAAGAAGGACAAGGAGAAGCCCGGTCCAGAAAAGAATCCCGAAGCGGAACCCGCCGCCGGTGGCGGGGAAAAGGACACTCCGGTCTTTCCCGACGGCAGGCCGGCCGGGGAGAAAAAGAAAGACAAACCCAAAGGGGACACGGACCCCGCCAAGAAACGCGACGACGAATGCGCCTGGCAGAGTCTGGAGGAACGCTGGGGCTTCGAATTTGCCTATGCCAATACGGGCGTAAAGTCGCTCACTGCCGATGTCGCCGGAGACCACCCCGGTTTTCCCGCGCACATTCCGTGGCGTTCGGTCACGTGGTTCGAAAATGCAAAGCCCATGTGGCACCCCCTCTACACCGTCGGCGATCATCCCGTGGCGCTCGAACGCGACTTTGGCCGCGGACATCTGGTGATGCTGGGAGACAGCTACCTATTCAGCAACGAGGCGTTGCGCAGGGACCGGCAGACCGCCTTTGTTCTCGGCATTGCCGGACAAGACCGGCACCGCATCATTTTTGACGAGGCCCATCTCGGGTCGCTCAAACAGGAGGGTGTCGTGACCCTCGCGCGGCGCTACCGGCTCACCGGATTCCTCTTTGCCGGGATCGCTGTCCTTGCCCTGTACCTCTGGCGCAATGTCACCTCGCCGGTGCCCCGGCTGCCGGAGGAACGGGAAAACGACGGCGCGCAGGCCGGACTGGGCGCGGGCGCTGCGTTGACCACGCTGCTGCGCCGCAGCGTCGCCCCTGCGGCCCTCACGCAGACCTGCTGGCGGGAGTGGTTGCGGTCGTTTCGCGGGGGACTCCCCGCAAACGACCCCATTGCGGGAAAAGTGGAGCAGATTCTCGCCCGGCGGCCGGCCGGCCGCCGCGGCGCGGCGGAGACAGTGCAGCAATACCGGGCCGTGGCTGCGGCCCTCGCGGAAAGGAAGGTGCATCGTGGCACAAGACCTTGAATCCCTGAAAGAAGTGCTGGGCCGTGTGCGGGACGAGGTTTCCCGCGTGATCATCGGACAGCGGGATGTCGTCGATCTGGCGCTGGTCGGCACCAAGGAGAGCAAGGAAGTGCCTGCGGATGAGGCCGGCCCGATCTGTGTCGCCAGCGTGCGCGACTGACCAGCGCGCCTGCGACAAGCTGCACATTGCGAGGGAGCTGCGAGGCTCCCTTTTCATTTGCGGGGAGGTCTGGCGCGAAAAACCAAACCTTCGATTGTTGCCGCTGGTCTAGAATGACCCGACCGCGGCCCGACCAGGGAGTCGAATATGAAGATTCTGATG
>CAZOMH010000308.1:0-5621 GCA_964580415.1 uncultured Nitrospirales bacterium | reverse complement strand
CGCAATGCCAACGGCGCCGGACTGCGCGGCGCATGGGCCTTTGTCAACGGCGACCCCTGGGCGAAGGACGTGCGCGTGGCGGTGAATTTTGACGCGCGCGGCGTGCGCGGCCCCTCCTACCTGTACGAAACGAGCCTGCCGAACCAGTGGCTCATCCGCCAGTTCAACCTGTCCGGCGCGCGACGGCCGGTGGCCACCTCGGTAATGGCCGAAATCTACCGGAGCATGCCGGTGGCCAGCGACTTTACCATGTTCGCCGAAAAAGGCATTCCGGGGGTGAACTTTGCCTTTGTCAACGGCCTTGCCCGCTACCACACCGCGCTCGACACCCCGGAACATCTTATGGCGCGCAGCCTCGAGCATCACGGCGAAAACGCGCTGGGCATGGCAAAACGGCTCGGAAACGAGCCATTGGGAAAGGCAAAAACGGGCGGCACCAGCGTCTATTTCAACCTTCCGCTCATACGCATGGTCCAGTATTCCACGGCATGGCTGCCGGGAATGTGCGCACTGGGGCTGGGACTCTTCCTCGTCGGCATCATTGCGGGTCTTTTCCGGGGACGCCTGCAGTTCCGCGGCATCCTGACCGGTCTCTGGCTCTGGACTGCCTGCGCCGTTCTTTCCGCCGCCTTTGGCGGGCTGGTCTTCTGGGTGGCCTACCGCGCGCGCGATTTCTACTTTGTATACAACGCGGGTCCATGGACCCTGGCCGTGGTTCTGGTGACGGGCGCGGTGTTCTTCTTTGTCATGGGCAACGCCCGGCTGCGGACCGGCCTGCTCAACCTGTGGGCGGGTTCGCTCCTCGTCTGGGCGGCGGGGCTGGCCGCCGCCACCGCGTGGCTGCCCGGCGCGAGCTATGCCCTCTTCGGACCACTGCTCACCTCGTCCCTCGGACTCCTTTGGCTCGTGGCGCGGCCGGTGCCCGCAGAGATGCACGGCCGGCGGGACATGGTGCTCATGGCCCTGCTCGGCCTGCCGGCCATGTATATCCTGACCGGGCTGATGATGGGGCTCTATGCCGCCGTGCTGCTGCTCGGCGCGCCGGGCCAGACCCTGCTGTTGATGCTGGTCTTTGGGGCCATTCTGCCGCACCTGGTCTGGGTGTTCGGCGGACACCTGCGCACCGCCGCCGCGGTGATGGGAGCGGCCGCAATCGTGGCCATCGTCTGGGGCATCACCTGGACCCCCTTCTCCAAAGAGCGGCCCAAGCTCACCTCGCTGGCCTATGCCATGGATGCCGACTACCACCGTGCCTGGTGGATCAGTGCGGACAACGAACCCGACGCATGGAATATGCCGTTCCTCACAAAAACGCCGGAAGTGGGTTCGGTGACCGATCTGCTGCCCGCCACCGCGCGGGGGGACTATCTGCGCGCCCCGGCGCCGCCGCTCCCGCTCGCGCCGCCCAGCGTCGAACTGGTCTCGGACATCACCGCGGACGGCACACGCAGCATCCGTATGAAAATTGACTCGCCGCGCGGAGCGCCCATGATCGAGATGCATGCCGATCACGGGCTGGAAGTGCGCCGTGCCCGGGTCAACGGCCGCGAACTGCTGCCCGTGGAGGAGCGCTGGTACCTGGACTACAGCATCTACCGGGGCGGCGGCATTGACCTTGAACTCGATGTGCCCGCCGGTTCGCCGGTGCGACTGCAGGTGACCGACCGCAGCTACGGCCTGCCCGATGCGCTGGGCGTGCCCAAACGCCCGGACGACCGGATCGCCCGGCCCAATACGGTCGATTACAACAGGGACCCCCTGAAAACCGACGAGGTCAGCGTGACAAGACGGGTCGAATACTGACAGAAAACAATATGGGTTGTTTCGCAGGAATTGGACACCGTGCGAAGATTCCTCACCGGCGCGGTATCGACCGGCGCGAATGATTGAATGATGCGCCCCGAATGGGATCCGCCCCGCACCGTTTGGCCGCTCCTTGACGGATTTACGGGCTTTCTGCAAGAATGAAGGCGTCGGAGAGTTCAAACACCGGAGGAAAAATCATGGACGATGAAACGCCAGTAATCCCCGTGAAATCCTGTGACACGCCACCCCCTTTCCCCGTGACAGAGCAGGAAGACAATGACACGGTGCTCCGGAAAACCTTTGCCGGGTTGTACGTGCTGGGCTTTGCCCTGTTCCTGGGAATCTGGGCCGATCTGCTGCTGCGGACGCGGCCCTACGGGCTAAACGTGCCGTTGTGGGTATGTGCGCTGGCGGCCTGCATATGGATTCTGGCGCGCCTCCAGGACAGGCGGCTTTCACCGGCGCAGCATGGATTGCTGGCGGCGGCGTGCGTGTTCGCGGCGATGCTGGCGTGGCGCGACGCCAATATTCTCCGGGGGCTTGATCTGGTGGCGGCGGCAATTGCGCTGGGACTGGCGTCTGTCCCTGAAACACTGCTGGGCGCACCCGTCAGCCGTGCCGGCTTCATCCAGTATGCAACAGGCGGCGCGGTCGTCGCCCTGCAGGGTATCGGCGGCGGTCCGGAACTGGTCGCCAAAGACATCCGGTGGTCGGCAATACCGGCCAAGGGAACGGCGGGACACTTCAAGGCGGCGGGACTGGGCATGCTTTTGGCAGTACCGGTACTGCTGGTTTTCGGCGTGCTGCTGTCCCGTGCCGACGCCGCGTTTGAGGCAATGGTGACGGGCCTGTTTCGGTTCAGCCCCGAAACAATCGTGCAGCACCTCCTTGTGTTCTTCTTCGGCACCTGGCTGTCGGCGGGGTTGCTGCGGCTGATGGCCCCCCTGTTCAAGCCGCTCCTTCCCGAAGAATTCCTGGGCGCCCCGAAGGGATCGCTCAACACACTGACCGTCTGCATCCCCCTGGCGCTGACCAACCTCCTTTTTCTGAGTTTCATTGCAGTGCAGACGCAGGAACTGTTCGGCGGCCATGCCCTGGTGCATGACCCGCAGGGGCCGACCTATGCGGAATATGCGCGGCGCGGTTTCATGGAACTGGCCATGGTGGTGTCGCTGGCACTGCCGCTGCTGATGCTCTCCGACTGGAGCCTGCGCGACGCGCCCAAGGGCGAACGGCGCGTCTTCCGCGGCCTGTCGGCGGCGACGCTCCTCATGCTGCTGGTCATCTCCGCCTCGGCGCTGCACCGCATGCGGATGTATCTGGAGACTTACGGACTCACGCGGCTGCGCTTCTACACCACCGCGCTCATACTGTGGCTGATTGTGCTGACCGTTTGGTTCGCCGTCACCATACTGTGCGAAAGACGGCAGCACTTCATGTTCGGCGCTCTCGCCACAGGACTCACAGCCATTCTTGCCCTCAACGTCATCAACCCGGATTGGTGCATCGCCGGCGTGAATCTGGAACGCGCGGCTGACCCGAAAAGTGCACAGAAAGGGGTCAAGATTGATTACGACTACCTGGTCACGCTGAGCGCCGACGCCTCGGCGGCCTTTCCGCCCGCATCGGACGCCAAAAGCGGGCCCGGCGTGACGGAGACGGAAAACGCGACCAAGTGGTATTTCAGGAAATTGCCTGAACCGTCAACCGACCTCCGAAGCTGGAATTGGTCGCGCAGCCGGGCGCAATACCTGAAGGCGCGAATACTGGAGGGAGCGTCCCCGACACGTCCCGGGGCCAAATGATCCTGCAGATTGCCGCCGCTTTCCTCGACAATCCGGATGCCGCGGTCACTTCTTCCCCGCCGGCGCGAGATTGATTAGCACCGCCGCAAGAATGAGTACGCCGCGGACGACGAGTTGCCAGTATTCGCTGATGTTCATGAGTGTCATGCCGTTGAGCAGCACGCCGAGGAACACCACGCCGACAAAGGTGCCCCAGACCGTGCCCGCACCGCCCATGAGGCTGGTGCCGCCGATGATGACGGCCGAGATGACGTCCAGTTCCCAGCCCGTGCCGGTGGTGGCGGAGCCGGACATGATCTGCGCGGACTGCATGACGCCGCTCAGCACGGCGAGCAGCGCCACAAATCCCATGACCAACGTTTTCACCCGGCCCACCCTGATGCCGCTGATGCGGGCGGCCTCGGCGTTGCCGCCGACGGCGTATACGGAACGGCCGAAGGTGGTGAAGCCCATGAGAAACTGTATGGCAAGGAAGACCGCCAGGAACACAAACGCCGGGAAGGGGATGCCGAAGAGGTAGCCGCTGCCGAGGAAGCTGTACCACTGGGGGAACGGCGTGAGCGGGAAGCCGTTGGTGATCAACTGCGCCGCGCCCTTAAGCACGGTCATCCAGGCAAGCGTGGCGATGAAGGTGGGCACGTTGAACCGCGTCCGCAAAACACCGGTGACGCAGCCGATGGCGAATCCCACAACCATGCTCGCCAGCACCGCCACCGGCACGGCGAGAAACAGGGGCAGACCGTGCGCGGCCAGAAAGCCGGTGAGCCACGCGGTGAGGCATCCCGCAAAGGCGACGGCCGAGCCGACGCTCAGGTCGATTTCGCCGGAAATGATGACCATGGTCATGCCGAAGGCAATGACGCCCTGCATGGACACGTTGAGCAGCACGTTGAGCAGGTTGTCGCGGGTGAAGAAGCCCGGCGCGCGGAAGGCCAAGAACAGGCACACCGCCAGCAGCACGAATTCCAGCACATACTTGCGCAGCGGCGCGAGCGCGGACAGCAGCGAAATGCGCGCTGCCATGTTTTGGTTCTCAGTCATCCCGGTTCTCCATATCCATTTTTCCTGTCGGGAAAAGATTCAACATGAATAAGCAGGATGGACAGGATAAGGAACCCTGCCCTCTCCCGGCTTTATCCTGTTCATCCTGTTTATCCATGTCAATTCATCCCATTTATTATTCCGTACCACTGAGGTCTCAAAATCGTCGCACGACACGGCAATTCCTATGCGTGGGGGGCATACACCCCCCGCCACTTCGTGGCACCCCCCTCCAGGGGGGACCAAAGACCGCGCGGCTTGTCACTCCATTGGTTGCGTCTCTGCGCACTTCGCGTCTCTGCGTTCAATTGCGCTCCATTGCTACGCGTCCATGCAACGGACAGCCAGATCCTCGGTGGTCAATGTTCCCGGGAAAACCTCGTCCACAATGGTGCCGTGTTTCATGATCAGGATGCGGTGGCAAACCTCGACCAGCTCCTCCAGTTCGCTCGACACGAAAATGCAGCCCACGCCGCGCCGGCTCATATCCCACATGATTTCGAAAATCTGCCGTTTCGCCTGCACGTCGATGCCGCGCGTGGGCTCGTCGAACAGGATGATGCGCGGCGACCTGTTGAGCCACTTCGCCACAACCACCTTCTGCTGGTTGCCGCCGCTGAGCGACGCCACGGCATGCTCGATGTCGGGCACCTTCACCTTGAGCTGGTCCATGAGCGGCAGCACGGCGGCGCGCTCGCGCGCCTTCGTGGTGACGCCGGACGGCGCGATGCGGTCCAGACTGGAAAGGCATACGTTCGCGCGTGTGCTCAATTCCTGCACCAGCGCGTGCTCTTTCCGGTTTTCCGGCGTGAAGGCGAGGCCGAGTTCCTTCATCATCGCTGGCGAGGAGGGACGCACGGTCTTGCCGTCAAGCACGATCTCCCCGGTCTCGCAGGGATCCACGCCGAAGATGACGCGGAGCAGTTCGGTGCGGCCCGAACCGAGCATGCCCGCGATGCCGAGCACTTC
>CAZOMH010000307.1:0-5622 GCA_964580415.1 uncultured Nitrospirales bacterium | reverse complement strand
GCGCGCCGCGCTGCGCCGTGGCCGAGCAGTTCTGGTACATCCAGTCCATGCCGTTCTCGTCAACCAGGCGGATAAGGCTCTGCGTGAGCTCCTCGACCGTCTCGTTGAACGCTTCGCTCGGGCTGTGCCCGTTGGCGCGGAGCACGTCGTACTGTGCTTCCATGATGCCCGCAAGCGCGCCCATCAGCACGCCGCGCTCGCCCGTCAGGTCGCTGTACACTTCTGCTTCAAAGGTGGTCGGGAAAAGGTAGCCGGAACCGATGGCGATGCCGAGCGCAATCGCGCGTTCCCTCGCGCGGCCGGTGAAGTCCTGGCCCACGCCGAAGCTGGAGTTGATGCCCGCGCCGCTCAGGAAGTTGCGCCGGACGTTGAGGCCCGAACCCTTCGGGGCGACCAAGATCACGTCCACATTCTTCGGCGGGATGACTTTCGTGTATTTTTTGTACGTGATGGAGAATCCGTGGGAGAAGTACAGGGCCTTGCCTTCGGTCAGGTGTTTCTTCACCTTCGGCCACAGCGCTTTTTGCGCCGCATCGGAAACGAGGTACTGGATGACAGTGCCGCGCTCGCAGGCCTCTTCAATGTCGAACAGGTTCACGCCGGGCTTCCAGCCGTCCTTCACGGCGCGGTCCCAGTCGCGCTTGAACTCTTTCGCCTGGCCGATGATCACATTGAAGCCGTTGTCGCGCATGTTCAGGCCCTGGGCCGGACCCTGCACGCCGTAGCCGATGATGGCGATGGTCTCTTTCTTGAGCACCTTCTTGGCCTGCGCCATCGGGAACTCCTTGCGCGTGATGACCTCTTCAGTGACGCCGCCGAAATCAATCTTCATGACAAATCTCCTCCGTTGCCGGTATTTGGCTGTCGTTCAGCCGTTTTGCATTTGCACTCAGTTGTTGCCGCGCGCCGCCCGTACGGAAGTACATTCCTTGTGACAACGGGTGTGCCCGGATGGGGGCAGGAAATCGCCGCGCGCCTCCAAATCCTCACTATTCTAGTTTTCAGCCCCTATCCAATGCAAGATCAATTGAATCTGCCTGTTAGGACGTGGCGGACCCGGCCAAAGGAAGAAGCGAAACTCACGGGGACTGAAGCGCAGGGGAGAGCCTGTCAGGCCATGCCGGAGCCGAACGACCGGTCTTTGATGCGGGCACCCAAGTCAAACACCCGCACCAAGGGGGCCCCGAAGAAAGTTACACGCTTTGGGAACGGTGGCGAAATGCTACAATCCATTTATGGCGAGGATGCTTATCATAGGACTGGACGGCGCGGACCCGGCGCTGGCGGCGCGGTGGATGGACGAAGGCACGCTGCCAAACCTGCGCGCGCTCACCAGGGCGGGCGCGCTGCTGCCGCTTCGCAGCACGATGCCGCCGGCAACATTCCCCGCGTGGACCACCTGCGCAACCGGCGTCAATCCCGGCCGCCACGGCGTGTTCGATTTTACAGACATGCCGCCGGGCGGCTATGCGGTGCGGTTTGTGAACCGCACGTTTCGCCGGGTGCCCGCCGTATGGAACGCGCTGTCGGACGCGGGCGCGCGGGTGGGCGTGCTCGGCGTGCCGGGCACCTGGCCGCCGGAACGGGTGAACGGGTTCATGGTGTCGGGCTTTGACTCGCCGGTGGCCACGTCCATCGACCGGTCCTTTGTGGAGCCGCGCGAGTATCTTGGCGACGTGCAGGGATGGCGTTTCGCCGATTTCCAGGAACACGACACCGGACCGGGCTGGCATGCGAGGGGACGGGCGCTGCTGCTGGCCAAGATCGCGGACAAGGAAACAGCGGCACTGCGGCTGCTGCGCCGCGAACCCTGGGACTTCTTCATGGCCGTGTTCGGCGAAACCGACACGGCGTCGCACCATTTCTGGCGCTTTTGCGACCCCTCGTCGCCGCGCCATCAGTACGAACCGGAACTGTCAAACACCATTCGCGAAGTGTACGCGCGGCTCGACGCGACGGTGGGGCGCATGGTGGAGGTGTCGGGCGCGGAGCATGTGCTGGTCGTGTCCGACCACGGGTTTATGGGTGCGGGCACCGGGGTGATCCATCTTAACAATTTCCTCGCAGAGCGCAGCCTGCTGCGCTTTTCAGGCAGCGGCAAAAGCGTGCTGAAGTCACTGGCATTGCGGTTTGCGCCGGAGCGCGCGCGGGGCGCGCTGTTTCGGCGTTTCACGGGGCTGGCCGCGGGTGCGGAGAGCCAAAGCCGTTTTGGCGGCATTGACTGGTCCGCCACGCGCGCATACTCGGAAGAGCTCGACTACTTCCCCTCCATCCGCGTCAACCTCATGGGCCGCGAGCCGCAGGGCACGGTGCGGCCGGAGGAATACGGCCGCTTTGTGGACGAACTGTGCGCGGCGCTGGAAGCCTGGGGTCCCGTCTCGCGGGCGGTGCCGCGCGCGTCGGTGTATGATGGTCCCCGTGCGGATCGCGCCCCCGACATCCTTGTGGTGCCCGCCGATGAAAACGGTTACCGGCATGCGTGCCTGCGCGCGCGCGGCGGGGCTTCGTTCCGGCACATGCACCCCGGCGAATATGCCGGCGGCAAGGAACGCGGCATGAACGGCGTACACCGCAGTCCGGGGCTGCTGGTGAGCAACACGCCGGTGACGAAGTCCGATCCGGGCCTGGAGGACATTGCGCCGACAGCGCTTGCCGCGTTGGGAGCAGCCGGTCCGCCGATGGAGGGTCGGTCGCTGTGGTGCGCGGGCGCCGCCGACTCGGTGGCATCGGGACCCGTTCCCGCGGAACAGCAGATGAGTCCCGCGGAAGAGGCGGAACTGGCGGCGCGCCTGCGCGCTCTGGGGTATTTGGAATGACGCTGAATATTGTCATGGCGGGCGCCTGCCCCTATCCGGTGCCGCAGGGCTCGCAGGTGTTTATGGGCGAGACGGCCCGTTGTCTCGCCGGGCTGGGTCATGACGTGCGTCTGCTGGTGTACGGATACGGCGATGCGCGGCCGGATGATCCCGCATGGCGGCCCGGGCCCGAAGGGCAAAAGGCCGTGTCCGTGCTTCGGGCCATGCGCCCGCCTTTTGCCGGTTCGGCCACGGCGCCCGGTCCCCACCGGGGCAAACCGCTGCACGACGCGGCGCTGCTGGTGAAACTGCGCCGGGAGGCGCGCAGCGCCGATGTGGTGTGTGCCCACAATTACGAGGCGCTGATCGCGGCACTGCTCAACGGGCGGCGCCCGGTGGTGTATTTCGCGCACAACGCCATGGCCGACGAACTGCCCTACTACTGCCCGCGGGCCGAAACGGCCCGGCGCGCGGCCCGCTGGGGCCGCTGGTTCGACAACACCTTTCCCCGCCGGGCAACCCGGATCGTCGTGCCCCACCGCCGGCTGGCGGGTTATCTGGTGCTGCGCGGCTGCAATCCCGCCCATGTGCATGTCGTGCCGCCGCCGGTGGACCATGCCGCATTTGACACAACCGGCCCCGAGAACGCGGTTGTGCTGCCGGCCGTGCTGTACACGGGCAATATGGATGCCTACCAAAACCTGCCGCTGTTGACGCAGGTCATGGAACGGGTGCGCATGGCCAAGCCCGGGGCGCGACTGGTGCTCGCATCGGCGCAGCCGTGCGGCCTGCCCGATGCGGAACATCTTGCCGCGCCGGATTTCGATGCCGTGCGGCGCGCTCTGCTGGAGGACGTGATTGTGGCCGTGCCGCGCACCTCCTGGTCGGGCTATCCGATCAAGATGCTCAACGCGATGGCGGCGGGAAAACCCGTCGTCGCCTGTGCCAGCGCGGCCTGGCCAATCACCGACGGCATCAACGGTCTTGTGGTTGCGGACAACGACGCGGACGCCTTTGCCGCGGCGGTGTTGCGGTTGATGGATTCTCCCAAGTTGCGCCGCGAACTGGGCCGCGCGGCCCGCGAAACGATCCTGCGCGAGAATGCGCCCCATCTCGTGGCGCGGCAACTGGAGCGGGCAATTCAGGAGGCGGTGGAGGGGTAAACCGACTGCAGCCCCTTTTGGCCCGGCGGCGAAAAGGACGCAATTGGCCCGGCGGAAGAATTAACGGATTGCCTCCCGGAGACGGGCCGCTCCCCGCGCACGCGCCCGGTGTCTTTTCCCGATCATCCTACTTCGGCGGGAACACCTGGAACTCATACAATGTGGGACCGTCGATCGCCTTCAGAACATGCAGGCGCACTTTGTCCGTGGTGACCGGGTCGAAGGCGGCTTCAAAGGCGTCGCCGATATGCTTTCCCGTCAGAACCGCTTTCCATGCGCCGTCCACAAATACCTCAAGGGCAAAGTCCTGAACGCGGCGGATGGCTTCGACAATGGCGACCTGGCCGATGCGGGTCGGCGCGCCCAAATCCACTTCGAGCCACGCCTCACTCACGCCGGCATCGGTGGCCCAGCGTGTTTCGGGGTCGTCGTCCAGCGCCTTTTCAGGCCCGTACTGGTCGATCATCTTTCCGAAGACATTGGAAGCGCTCGCGGGCTTGCCGCGCATGAGCGAACCGGAGGGTTGTTCGGTGATTTCCACGTTCGTGACCGGCTTGTCAAAATCGATGGCGACGATGGTGTCGATGGGGTCCATGCTGTTCTTGTCCAGAGCGATGCGCACCTCGCCTTTGTCATTCTGCGCGACCTCCACATCGCCGCCCGAGCGCGCCTTGAATCCGGTCATCTTGCACGGGATGGCAGGAAGGTCGATTACCTCGGTTTCCCTGGCAAGGCAATGCACGAACGCGGTGTTGCCCTTCGCCGTGCTGGCGCCCCATTTGCCGGGCCGCCAGGGACCGCCGCGCGTGCCGTAAATCGTTTCACCGTTCTTCTTTAGCCACGCGCCCATTTCGCGGAGCCGTTCCTGCTGGCGCGGCTCGATCCGGCCGGTGGGCATGGGACCCACGTTGAACAGCAGGTTGCCGTCGCCGCCGGCGCACCGCACCAGCGTGGACAGGCATTCCTCCAGCGTCTTCATTTTGTCATCGGGCTTCCAGGCCCACTGCTGGCAGATTGTAATGCATGACTCCCACGGGCGGTTGCGCTGGAAGCGTCCTATTGTCTGCTCGGGCGTGTCATGGTCGGCCGGCAGACCGAGCCGGTTGTTGATTACAATTTCGGGCTGGAGCCTGCGGATGTCTGTGATCATGTCCCTGGCCTGGTATTCCTTGGCGTTGCCGTTGAGCCCGTCAAACCAGATGATGTCGATCTTTCCGTAGTTGCCCAGCAGTTCGCGCACCTGGTTGTGAAAGTACTCCGTGTAGCGCGCGTTGTTTTCCCGGCGGTAGTCCGGGTGATGCCAGTCGGGCGGCGAGTAGTAGTAACCGATGGGCATTCCGGCCTCGTGGCAGGCCGCCGTCAGTTCGGCCACAATGTCGCGCTTAAACGGCGAATTGGTAATCTTGTAGTCCGTGTATTTCGAATCAAACTCGCAGAATCCGTCGTGGTGCTTGGTGGTAAAGACCATATACTTCATGCCTGCGTCCTGCGCAAGCTTCACCCACGCCTTCGCATCAAACTCGACGGGGTTGAACTCCTTGTACAAGTTGTCATACACCTCGACCGGGATCGCGCCGGGCGCGCCGCCTGTACCCCGGCGTTCGCCACCGCGCGACCATCCGATCTCCGTCCCCTTGAGGCTCACCGGCCCCCAATGGATGAAC
>CAZOMH010000306.1:0-5627 GCA_964580415.1 uncultured Nitrospirales bacterium | reverse complement strand
CCTCATAGGCCTCGCAGGAGCGCCCCCAGGAGAAATCGCGTTCCATTCCGGCGCGCCGCAGCCGGGCCATCGTTTCCGGTTCGGCGTACAACGCCACCGCGCGCTCCATGGCCCGCGCCAGCGCGGTCGTGGTCTTGGGAACAAAGGACAGGCCGGTGGCGGTGTTCCGGTGCAGGTTGGCCGGGGTCGCATCCGTGACTGTATCCGCCAACCCCCCGGTGCGCCGCACAACAGGCAGGGTCCCATAGGCCAGCGAATACATCTGGCTCAGTCCGCAAGGTTCGTACCGCGACGGCATGAGGAAGAAATCGCTTCCCGCGACCACCTGGTGCGAGAGCGCCGCATCGTATCCCAAATAAACGCCGACTCGGCCGGGATAACGATGCAGGCAACCGTTAATCTGTCCCTCCAGCCATGGGTCGCCGGACCCGAGCACCACGAGCTGGACGTCGTTCGCCATGATGCGCTCCATGGCCTCCAGCAGGAAGTCAAAGCCCTTCTGCCAATACAGGCGGCTTACGGTTCCGAAAAGCGGCACATCGCGAACCGGCAGATTGAACCGCTGCTGCAGAAACGCCTTGCATTCGGCTTTGCCCTGCGGGGCTTTGGGGTCGTACTGGCGCGCGATGTGCGGGTCCGTCGCGGGATTCCACACCTCGTAATCGACGCCGTTCAGCACCCCGTAAAGGTCCGCGGCGCGCGTCCCCAGCACATCGTGCAATCCGCAGCCGTATTCCAGCGTCTGTATCTCCTTGGCATAACGCGGACTGACCGTCGTGAGCGTGTCCGAAAAAACGATCGCGCCTTTCATGAAATTCATGTCGCCCTCAAAGGCAAGGCATCCGGGGGCAAGCAGGGACGGGGCGAATCCGGTTGCGCCGAATTTCGACACCGGATAGCGGCCCTGATGGGCCAGATTGTGAATCGTGAAGAGGCAGGGCACACGCCCCCAGACAGGGTCGTGCCGGTAGCGCGTCTTGAGAAATATGGACATCGGCGCGCCGTGCCAGTCATTGCAGTGGATAATGTCGGGCACCCACCCGGTCTGCGGAATGCCGTGAAACAGGGCCAGACAGAAGAAACAGAACCGCTCCCCGTTGTCGTCAAATTCATAGGCGCCCGCGCCATAGGGCGCCTCGCGCCCAAAATATCCGTCATGCTCGACAAGGTACAGCGGAATGTTCGTGCCGGGCAGCACAGACTCGCGCATGGCGCCGTGCCTGGTGTTTCCGCCGATTTCAGCCACCACCAGGCAATACTGCCCACCCCGGGCTTCAACGGGTATTTGGCGGTAGCAGGGCAACGCGACGCGCACGTCGTGACCGCGCGCATGCAGCGCGCGGGGCAGCGCTGCGGCCACCTCGGCCAGACCGCCGGTACTGACCAACGGTGCAAGTTCAGAGGTTACATACAGTATTTTCAGGGGTTGCGCCACGGTAAAGGCTCCTTTCGGGAAGCCCCATTATAGACGACTCGGCCGTCCGGCTACACCCCGAAGGGGTCGGTCCCGTTGATCACGGTCACGGACACGCCTTCCAGTGCGGCGCCAATCCGCCGTGCAATCCCGGGCAAAACGGGGATTTCGGTGCCGTGATGCCCCGCATCGACGACCAGGAGACTGCGCGCCTGCGCGGAAAGGGCGTCGTGGTATTTCACGTCGCCCGTCACATAGGCGTCCACATCGGACGGCATGCGCGCTATCTGGTCGCCGCCGGAACCGCCCAGAACCGCAACCCGCCGCACGCGGCGGCCGGTGCCGGGAAACACGGCGCGCAACGGCGCGGGCGCAAGGCATTTCCTGACGTGCTCAACAAAAGCAGCACCATCCACCGTCTCCGGCAGTTCTCCCACCCTGCCCAGTCCGACTGAGGAATCGGTGTTCTCCAGCGGTATCACGTCATAGGCAATTTCTTCATAGGGATGGGCCTGAAACATCGCGCGGAGCACCGCGCCGAGGCGGGGCTTGGACACCAGCGTTTCAAAACGCCGTTCGGCTTCTTCGCTGACTTTTCCCGTTTCCCCGCTGAAGGGCTTCGTCCCCGGACCCGGCAAAAAAGTGCCCGTACCGGCTGTGCTGAACGAACAGTGCGTGTAGCCGCCGATGACACCCGCTCCGGCCGCGCCCACCGCATCGCGGACCCGCGCAAGATGCGATTCGGGCACAAACACCACCAGCTTCACCTGCCGCGCTTCGTCCGCGGCAAAGAGGGGCTTTGTATTCTCCAGTCCAAGCGCGGCCGCCAATGCGTCGTTCACACCGCCCGGAGCGGCATCCAGATTGGTGTGCGCCACCAGACAGGCCATGCCGCCCGCCGCAATATCCAGACACATCCGCACCTGCGGATCATCCGTGCGGAGCGCGCGAATCGGGTCCCAGATCAGCGGATGATGCGCCACAATCATGTCTGCGCCCGCAGCCCGCGCCCCGGCCACCACGGCGGGGGTCACGCTCAGGCACACCGCCACGCCGGCCACCTCCTGGTCGGGACGGCCCGCCTGCAGGCCCACCCGGTCCCACGGGGCGGCCCATGCGGGCGGCGCCCATGCATCCATCACCCGTTTCACATCGGACACACGCCATGTCATTTGCCGGTTCCCTGCTCGTCGTGCTCCATCGAAATGGCCGCATATCCCACAACGTGGCCCGCGTCGCCGCCGGCGTGCGCGCTGGTGCGGTAGTCCAGCAACCGCCAGTCGGTTGCGCAGCGCGCCTTCGCGCAGGCCATGGCGGCCACCACGGCGGAGCCGCCGCACATCGAGCAGGTTCCCGCGGCAAGCCCCCGCGCAAGCTGCACCGGATCGCGCCCCAACACCGTCCCGGTCGATTCCCGGTCAATCGCGTTGGCCTCGGCCTCGGTCAGATAATGCGACAGGTCGGTGGAGGCAATGACGAGGTCGCCGGGGTCCAGCAACTGGGCCAGCCGGTTGCCAAACTCCACGTGCCAGTCGCCCGCCTCATTGCCGAACAGAACCGGCACTATGGGCACAGTCCCGATGGCAACCTGCACAAAAGGCGCCTGCACTTCGAGTGTGTGCTCGACTTCATGCGCCTCGGTGGGCGCGGCGCCGAATTCCTGCGCCAGCAGGGCGGCCATCCCCACATCCACCGGCAAAACACCCAGCGGTGTCTCATAGCCGCCCGTCATCCAAATGGAGGCCTCCCTGAAGGCATACCGGTGGGAACGCCCGAGCAGAACCACCCGTTTTGGTTTGGCGCCGCGCACCCGCGCATAGGCGAACCCGGCAGTGGGCCCGGAATAAACATAGCCCGCATGGGGAACCACCAGAACAGACACCTGCGCCGGAGAGGCCACCACCCCGGAACCATCCATATAATTGCGCACATCCTCTTCCAGAATTTCGGGTTGACTGGGGTAAAACTGCCCTGCCACCACCGCATGCCGCACCGTCATACCATCTCCTTTCGTAAGCCTTGCCTCGCAACAGCCGCCCTCGGCTGTCATCCGCTGAACACACGCCGCACCCGGCAGCCGCGCCGGCTGTCCCGTGCGGCCAATTCTATCCCTTCTTCGTGAGTGTCATTGTCACCGGCATCACCCGCAACACCGACACGGGACCAAAAATGCCGGACTTGGTCTGGTTTTCTTTCACGTGCGCGCTCGGATGCCCGTCCGCGAAATGGGGGCCCAGCGTGTTGAGCACGCGTATGGATATCTCGTTCTCTCCGGCCCGGACCGCATCGGTAATGTCAAAGCGGTAAGGATGCCAGATGCGCGTGCCGCAGGGTTTGCCGTTGACCAGCACCTCGGCGGTGCCGCGCACACGGCCAAGATCAAGTTCCACGCGCGCGCCGTCCTTTTCGGCCATCTGAACGCGCGCAGTATACCGCACACCGCCCGCATAGTGCGGCAGGCCCAATTCATCCCATGAACCCAGCGGGATGGTGCCGGGCCCCATGTCAAACGTAATCGGCTCCTCAATGGCCGCACCCTTTTCGAAGCCCATGACGGCATCGATGCGCAGCGCGGCGATGCGCCGCGGCGCGTCTGTTTCGGGCAAGTTGGCGGTAATCACGCCGTCCCCGCCCTTCAGCGGCACTTCATGGCCGTTCACAAACAACTGCGGCTTGCCCCCCCGTGTGTGCAGGGTCATGCGCACGGCGCCGGGCGGGACGGCAAAGCGGTACCGCGTGGGATTGGGCAGGGTCGGACCTGGTGTCGAGTAGACCAGTTGATTAAACGGAGCGGTTCGCTCCGGTTCGTCCGCCAGCCAACCGGCCAAAGGCAGGGGATGCGGCCGGGGCCGCAGAAGAAGCAACGCCGGGTCTCCCGTGTAGCCGTGGGACGGCGCGCTGAGAATTCGGGCCGGACCGCCGGCGGTGGCAAAAGATGCGTCCGAAACAAAAGCGACCTCGCCTCCGTCCTGAAGCGTCACGAGTCCGTCAAGCAACAGGCCTACGGCCTCGCCCGTGTCGCACGCCTCTATCTCACACTGGTTCGTGCCGGACTTCAGATACCGGGCAATGTCATACCGCTCGGACCGGCTCATGAAATAGGCGTCGAAATTGCCCTGGTCCGCCACCAGTTCGCCGTTGATGCGAATCTTGTGCATGCCGTCCAGGGCCACAACCATGGCGGCCGATTTCACCGCCCCCGGCACCTCTATGGTCTTCTTGAAGACGGTCTTGCCCGGCGTGTCCGGCCGGCTGCTCCAAATCCATTCCGGGTCCGGCGGCACCTGGCCGTCCGGCAGGAATTGGTAATACAGGCGAAGCGGCCCGGGGGCTTCGCGGCACAGATAGAGTGCAAGATGGTTGTTGCCGGGCAGGAGCGTCACCCTGCCGTGCGCCACGCGCGCATTGAGGCCGCCCTCAAGCGCCACCTCCCGGCCGTCGAGCCTCGCGCGCTTTTGGGCGGCACTGCCAATGCGCAACACGGCAGGCAGACCTCTGGTCTGCGATTCGGGCACTTTAATGCAGGCCTCCACGAGGTACACGCTGCGGGCCTGCACCTCCCCCATGTCTATGAATTCCTCCGGTATGCGGCCCTTGCCCCCCAGGGCGCCAGAGAACACCTTGTCCTCGTTGATTCCCAGACGGAGCGAATATTCGGCCGCTTTCAGGGATTTCACATTCGCGGGGAATCCGGGGAATTCGGCGAGGCTTTTCGCATCCCCAAGGGGCTGGGGGCCGAGGCAGGAGGCGCGCGCCCCGAAGGACGCGAGGACATACTCCCATGCGTCGTCGTCAAAGTCCGGCAGGGTCCATGCCAAATCCTCTTCCGCCACGCCTCCCACCCGGCACTTGAACTTGCGCACTTCAACGGGGATGGTCCCCGGCGAGGGTGGCCAGGCAAAGCTGCCGTCCGAGTTGTCACAGGTCGGCTCCAGCATGCAGGCGAAAGGACCGGGCAGTTCGGTACGCACAACCGGCCGGGCCGGAATGCTGCTCTCGTATGCCCCATCGGTGTAGGCTACCCGCACCCGGTGTTCGGCGGGTGCCTGCGCGGCTGCACCCGTTCGCGGCATGCCCTCCACCTTCACCGTTTCCCCTTCACGGCTGCACGAGATCACATTGAGGTCGGACTCTATACTGAGCGGTTCTTCCGGTTTGGCGGGACGCAGCGCGATCAGCGGCGCGGGTGTTTCGTCCAGTTCGGTTTCCACCC
>CAZOMH010000305.1:0-5631 GCA_964580415.1 uncultured Nitrospirales bacterium | reverse complement strand
ACTGTCAATACTTTTATATTCCTTCTAGCTATAATCAAAGTCCGACAAACTGTTAAACCCCACAGACGCAATGCGTTAACCGGGGCAAAAATCACGCGCGGCGGAATCGCTGTGCGGACAGGCGGCTAGCGCTGTTCTTCGGATGCAGCCTTGGCCTTGCCGGATTTCTTCGGGACGGTCTTCTGTGCCGCGGGCTCAGCCTTGGTGGACTTTGCGGGCGCGGACTTCCCCTCCGCAGGCTTTGTCTTTTCGGCGGTTGCGGCCGTTGGCTTTTCCTTTCCGGTCTTTGCCGAAGGCGTCTTGGCCCCGGAAGGCTTCGCCTTCACGGGCTTCTCTTCCGGAACCTCCGCCTTGCCCTTTTTCGCGTGGGAGGTCTTGGCCTCGGCGGCGGCGGTTTTGCCGGTGTTGGCCTTCGCGGCGGATTTCTCCAATGTGGGCTTCGGTTTTGTGGATTTCGCCGGAGCCCGCTTTGTTTCTGCGGAGTTCTCTTTGACTGTCTTTGCGGGGACGGGCTTGGTTGACGCGGCGGGACTGGTCTTCACGGGTTTCGCCGGGGCCGGTTTCACGGCTTCAGGCTTTGTCTCCGCAGGTTTGGCCTTGACCACCCTGGCCGGAACGGGTTTCTCCGCGGCGGGCTTTGCCGGGGCGGTCTTGGGCGGTTGGGGCGTCGTTACTGCCGCCTTCCCGGCCCCGGTCACCGCGCTGGGGGGCCTCCCTGCGGGTGCTTCGTCCAAGGACTCCATTGCCGGATCAACCGGCAACAGGTCGGGGGGGGGCGGCGGAAGATTCTCAGGCGCCGCCAACGGACGGCTCTCTGTTACGGGCTTGGGCGGTTCATTGTCCGGCAGCACTTCCGCCGGCACGGAAACATGCTGAATCGTGGGCATCGGCGCGGCGGGGCTAAAACGCGGCCTTGCCTTCTTCTTGTCCTGTTTCCATTCCCCATTACGCTGCTTGGGCAGGTCTTCGGGAACCTCACCGCTGACCTGCGCCCCGCCGTACCACGGATTCCGGCGGCCGTAGGGATACTCACGGTAGTCATAAGAATAGACGCGCTGTTTGCGCCAGTCAATCTCATGATGCAGCCAGTATCCCACAAGCAGGCCGGAACCAAAGGTGAGCGGCCCGGCGTTTCCCGCCGCATACACCGCGCCCGGATCGTACTGGGGAAGATACATCGCCGTGGGGTCCGCCGGGTAGATGCAAACAATCCCCTTGTCCGCAAACACCCGCTGCTCGTTCGTGGTTTGCAGTATGCCGGAGGCCACTGCCTCGGCACGCAGCCGCTGGATGGAACCCAGCACATCTCTGGGCTGGTCCAGAAATGCCGTACCCACCGCATTGGTCCAGTCCGGACTACGGTTCATCATCCGCAGCACTTCCGGGTAGCGGGTGAGCGCCTTGGCGTTGTCATTCCAGGGCTGCGCGTTGACCTGGCCCAGTTCCCCCCCGTCCTCCAGGAATTTAACCGCGGCGGACAGGTCGTCCGGCGCGGTCGCGGCAGTCAGTATCTGCGCCAGCAGCGGGTCCGGATACAAGGCGACCGGCTCCAGCAACGGGTCCAAATCAGACGCCGGACGGACCGGCTCCCGGGTCCATGCACCCGTTTGAAAGACGAGACAGAAAAAGAGCCCACAGGCAAAAGCCGACCATCGTGTCATGCTTGCTCTCCTGAAAAAAAGGTGAATACAGGGGGTAATCTATCATATCCCCCCCGCCGCAGGGCAGTGCGCGCTCCCCGGTGCAACCGCCACACCTCCTGCCGACCGGTCAGAAAAAACGCCGCCATCGGAAGACAGGCCGGAGAATTCCGATGACTTTCCCCGGCATGGGCCTTTCTGCAACACTCCCGAAGAAGCGGCTGTCCCGGCTCACGAAGCTGTTGTCCCCGGCAAAAAGCCGACTTTATGCAAGACCGCACCGCAATGCCGGCATTCGTCAGAAAGGCTCCACCGTTCTCGGTTCGCCCTTTTTGTTCAAGCTGTAAATTTTGTTGCCGCCAATGCGCAGTTCATGCGAGATATCGTTGCCGCCGGCCGACGCCTGAACAAAGATTTTGTTGTACTCAACACGCCATTTTCCCTCAATGTAGTCCATTCCTGTGAGAGCCTTGGCCATGGGATGGGTGACGTACAGTACGCCCCCGGTTGCCAGCGTCACTTTCATGCGGTAACCGCTGATATCAAGCGCCCATGACGTTCCGGTAAGGTTTGACTCGTTAAGCAGCGGGGGCTGATCCAATTCGGGGTACTTCTTTGCCGGAGCGGCCGGAACGGCACCCGCCGAAGCGGCTTGCCCCTCCCCGGCCGCAACCGCCCCCTGCCCCTGCTTCATCTTGTTCGCAACAATCGGAAATGCCAGCAACCCCACCACCACCACCACGAAACCGATAAGCACTTTGTTGTTGTCCATTTAGCAAAGCTCCCTCTTTTCCAGCCGCAACAAAAAAGACGAATCAGGAACAAACGCGCACCCACACAGCAATCATACCGAAAATGGAACCGGGCCAACTCCCCAACAACCTGCAGTCCAAAGAGTCAGCGGCCACCACGGACCGAATCGCCGAAACTATTGACGCAACCATTATAGGCGATCCTTTGCGCCCCCCCGCAACCAACGCCCCCCCGCCCGCAAAGGCTTCCCCTTTACCGCGGCCATTCAATCCCGAGAAAGCCCTTTTTGACTCCCGCACCGGCTATCGCCGATACTGGCTTTATTCCATGATGGTAATGCCATGAACGATTTCGATGCCGCCAATCTTACGGTCATCCCCGGGCGCCCCTATCCAATGGGGGCTGCGGTCTATGACAAAGGGGTGCGCTTTACTGTTTTTAGCCGCCACGCCCGGCGCGTCTGGGTGGCCCTCTTTCGCGCGGTGGAAGACCGGGAGCCCGTCTGGGAATATGAATTTGACGCGGAAAAGCACCGTACCGGAGATGTCTGGTCCATTTTTGTCCAGGGCATCGGCGAGGGGGTGCTTTTCCTGTACCGGATGGACGGCCCCTGGTCACCGCGCGAGGGGCACCGCTTTAATCCAACCGTCTACCTGCTCGATCCCTACGCCACGGCCTTTGCCGGAGACATTCACAACGGAACCATGAAGTGCGTCGCCGTGCATGACCGCATGGAATGGACCGACGACGTCCGTCCGCACATCCGCGCGCGCGACCTGGTCATTTACGAGACCCATGTGCGCGGCATGACGCGGCACGCTTCCTCGGGCGTGCGGCATCCGGGCACCTACCGGGGCCTCATCGAAAAAATACCCCATCTCAAGGAACTCGGCATCAACGCCGTTGAACTGCTCCCGGTCCATGAAATGGGTGAAAATCTGCTCGGCCGGTGCAGCGTCAGCGGCGGTGAACTGAGCAACTACTGGGGTTACAGCACAATCGGTTTCTTTGCCCCGACCGGGCGCTACGCCGTCAGCACCCGCGGTTCCGAGCACTTGGACGAGTTTCGCACGATGGTCAAGGCGCTGCACGACGCCGGAATCGAAATTATCCTGGACGTCGTGTTCAACCACACCTCCGAGGGAAACGAGCGCGGCCCCACCCTTTCCTTCCGGGGAATAGACAACACCATTTACTATCTGCTTGAGAACGGGGCCTACGTGAACTACAGCGGGTGCGGAAACACCCTGAACTGCGGCCATCCCCTTGTGCGCGACTTCATCCTGGACTGCCTGCGTTACTGGGTCGCCGTCATGCACATCGACGGGTTCCGATTCGATCTCGCCTCCATTCTCGGACGGGAGCTGAACGGCAGCATCCGCGAGGATGCCCCGCTGCTTGCGCGCATTGCCGAGGACCCCGTGCTGCGCGATGTCAAGCTCATCGCCGAGGCCTGGGACGCCGGCGGCGCCTACCAGGTGGGTTCTTTCGGCGGAGGACGCTGGGCTGAATGGAACGGACAGTACCGCGACGACACCCGCCGGTTCTGGCGCGGCGATTCCGGCATGCGCGGACGCATGGCCACGCGGCTTGCCGGCAGCGCGGACCTCTACGCCCGGTCGGAGCGCACCGCGCTGCACAGCATCAATTTCATCACCTGCCACGACGGATTCACCCTGCGGGACCTTGTCTCGTACAACTGCAAGCACAATGAGATAAACGGCGAGGGAAACGCGGACGGTCTCGACGACAATATAAGCCGGAATTTCGGTGTGGAAGGACCGGCCGATGATCCCCAAACAAACGCGCTGCGCCTGCGAATGCAAAAGAATTTTCTCGCAACGCTTTTCGTGTCCCTCGGCGTGCCCATGCTGCTCGCCGGCGACGAGATGGGCCGGACCCAGCGGGGAAACAACAACGCCTACTGCCAGGACAACGAGATCTCCTGGATCGACTGGTAGCTGCTCGCAAAGAACGCCGATCTCTACCGTTTCTGCCGCGGCATAATTGCCTTTCGCAGCCAGAATCCGGCGCTGCGGCGCGCCGAATTCTTCACCGGCATCATTCCGGACAAGCCCGAGGAAGAGGCCGACTTGCGCTGGTTTGACGAAAACGGCGCGCCCGTTGCATGGGACGCCGAACGCGGCACGCTGACGGCCCTCATCCACCGCCGGATAAACGACGGCACGGCGCTTTGCCTGATCTTCAACCCCACTCCCGAAGCGGTCACCTTTGCCCTTCCCGAGGGCTCCTGGCAGATCCGCGTCAACACGGCTGCGGCACCCCCTGAAGATATCGCGCCCGAGAACGGCCCCTTTCTTGCGGCAAAGAAATGCACCACGCTGCAGGCCCGTTCGATGATAATCCTCACTGCCCCCGCAAAGCCCCGCAAGTAGACACACCCCTCCTCCTGCCAGACACGCCCATGCTTCCCCGCTTTCAGGGACTTGAAAAACGGCGGGGATTGTCCAATAATGCGTTTGCATTCACGGGGGACGGGGAACGTGGGTTCTTTCAGGAACGCTGGAGTCATGAAGTGCTTCCGGTAAGAAAGAAGCTCGTTGCGGCATTCGTGCTGCTGTTCGCCGCCGGAGCCCTGGGCACCGGCGCGTTCTTGTGGCTGTTGCTGCACCGCACGCCGGGCCAGTACTTTGATTCCAATGGTGTGCCCATCTACTACACGGTCGAGGGAAAGGGCGAACCGTTGGTGCTCATCCATGGTCTGGCCGCAAATGCCGACCTGAATTGGCGCCGACCGGGAATCACCGCGCTGCTCGCCCGCGACTTCCAGGTCATTTGCTTTGATCTGCGCGGACATGGAAAGAGCGGACAGCCCGCCGACCCGGCGCTGTACGGCACCGAACTGGGCGAGGATGCAATCCGGCTCATGGATCACCTCCACATAGACAAAGCGCACGTCGCCGGCTACTCCCTCGGCGGATTCATCGCCTTGAAACTGATCACCACCCATCCTGATCGCTTTCGCAGCGCCGCCATATGCGCCGCGGGCTGGTCCGACGCCTCCGCCACGGAGTTCCCCATTCCGGACCGCTCCCTGGCGGACCTTGCGCACGAGCATGACAAGACGGCCGCCGACCAGGCGGAGGATGAGGCCGCGCTCGCCAGCCTGGCGCCCCGCAAGGCCGCCCTCGCGACAGCCATTGCCGACCTCGTCAGCCGCCTCCACTGGCTCGAAACGCGGGATGGCATGGGGGCGGAAGGGCCGCTGCTGCTGCTG
>CAZOMH010000304.1:3998-5646 GCA_964580415.1 uncultured Nitrospirales bacterium | reverse complement strand
TAGGGCGCGGTGCGCCACACTTCGGCCAGGGTCGGCGTATCGACCGGTTTTCCCTTGTCCATGCCCTTCGTCGTGCCGATGTCATAGGGTTTCAGATCCGTAAGCAGGGGCTTGGGATGGCATGCGGCGCAGCCGGCCTTTTCATAGACGGCCTCGCCGCGCTTTGCCTCGGGGCTGAGTTCACCCTTGATCAGTTTCGGGCTGGGGACAGGCTTGAGGCCCTTGAGATAGGCGTCGATGGCCGCGGCATCCGCCTCGGGACGCACGGCAAACTGGATGGACTTGATGCCCGAACGCACGGCCATTTCCGCACTGTCCCGGATGCCGAGGCTCATGGCGGGCGGCGTCTGATGGGCAAGCAGCATGCTCTTGGTGTTCTTCGGATTGCCGATGCCGTCGTTCAACAGGTCCCAGTTGAGTCCGTCCGCACGGGCGTCGGGATGGCAGCTCGAACAGCTCTGCCAGTGCTGGAAGCAAAGGTCGGCGTTGTTGAAATACTTTTCACCGGTCCGTTCGGGCGTTTCCGCCGCCGCGTCGCCCAGTGCGATGGTGCGTATTTTGACAGCGCCGTCGGCGGCAATGTCGAGGCTGTCAACGGTGTCGCTGAAATAGTTCGCGGCATAGGCGGTGGTTCCGACAAGCGCCAGCGCACGGGGCCCGTTGCCCGCCAGCTTGATGCGCCGGCGCAGTCCGACGAGGAAGGACAGATCGTTCGGCACGTCTTCGGCGGAGGCGGACACTTCGGAAACGCGTTCTCCCGCGGCCACCTTGTCAAGCTTGGCGTGCAGCGCGGCGCGGTCGATGACGCTGAGTTCATGGGTTCCGGCGTGGGCAACGCACAGACTCTTTCCGTCGGCAGTGCAGGCCACGGCCCAGGGATTGGCCGCGCCCAGATCGACGTCGTCCAGCAGGACGGTATTGACGAGCTTCTTCTGCTCCGCATCAATAACGCTGAGCGCGTTGGTGTTCATCCAGCCGCGTTCCAACTGGGTGGTCGGCAACTGGTAGCGCGACAGAATGTGCGCCACGTAGGCAAACTTTCCGTCGGGCGACACGCACACGCCGCGCAGGCTCGAACTGCCGTTGGGCAGGACAACCGTTGCGGCAATACTTTTCGTCGCAGTATCGACAAGGGAGACCGCCGCGGCGGTAAAGTCGCCGTCGGCCGCACCGGCGGGAAGCAGATTGGCCACGACCAGCGTTTTGCCGTCGGGGGTGACGGCGGCGGCGACGGGTTCGCGGGAAACGGCAATGCGCGCCGTTTCGTTTTTGCCCGCGACATCGACAACGGACACGTCGTTGTTGAAGCGGTTGCACACAAACAGTGTCGTGCCGTCAGGGCTCAGCACCGGGGCGACGGGCGTATGCCCGACGGTAATCGTGCCCTGCACCTCGCCGGTGGCGGCGTTCACGATGCGGAGAGTGCCTTCCGGCACGGCGCCGGTCACGTAGAGCGTGGCGCCGTCCGGTGAAAGGGTCAGGCCCCCCGGCGGGTCGGGCAGGGCGATGCTGCGCGCGACAGTTCCGTCGGCCGCATTGATCACGGCCACCGCGTTGCCCGTGCATTCGGCCGCATACAGCGTCTGGCCGTCGGGGGCGGCCACGATTGCGCCGGGAGACTGGTATGTCCCGGCAGCCGGGGCGGTGC
>CAZOMH010000304.1:0-3988 GCA_964580415.1 uncultured Nitrospirales bacterium | reverse complement strand
GTGCCGCACAGGACGGCGGCCAGTAGTGTTGCCGCCGTCACCAGCGTTACGCATGCGGACCGTTTTGATGTTGCGCGCTTCATAACCATTTCAAGTCCTCTCGTTGCTGCACTCAATTGTTGTCGTAGACCTTTGTTCCCGTTCGGATCGCCTCGCGGTTTCGCGCTTCGGCTTCCTGCCGGCCGGTGTATTTCTGCTGGCGCACCGCGTCGGCCGGGCAGGCCGAAAAGCCCTCCAGGTCGTCGCCGCGGGGCCGATTCTTCAGGTTTTCCGCCCCCTTGCCGATGATCTCCAGCGCCTCCCGGTAGGCATCGCCGTCCTTTTCCCCGAGGTCCGCGAGACAGGGGCTGAGAATGGGCCGGTCAAAACAGACTTGGGGACCCTGATCCTTGCTGAAACCCATCCGGTCGGCGAAATGCACGCCGGTCAGGGCGGACAGGCGGCTGTTCTGCGCCCCGTCGAGAGGGCTGCGCCCGGCCAGGTTGTCCGGATAGGCCGAAGCATAGTCTGGATAGTACGGCGCGTTGATGTCAATCCACGTTATTATGCGGTCGAGGTCCTCGGGACTGAGCGTCACGCCGTTGTGGGGTTGCCGCACAATTTCGGCAAGCCTGCTGGCGTGGGAACCCCAGGAAAAGGCATCCTGGATTTGCGCGGGACCGGCCCCCACGTCCTTGATTATTTTCCTGCGCCACAACTCGTTGTAGGAGGTGTTGAACACAATGTCGCGGTCACCGGCAAGGTTCAGTTTCCTGCCCGCTTTCTTCCCGTAGTCATGGCAGCCGGTGCAGTTGCGGTCAAAGACGGGCTGCACATCGCGGATGTAGCTGAACATGCGCGGAGGACCGTACCAGCCGGAGAGGGTGTCCGGTGCCCGGCGCAGGGCGGCCGGCATGGCCGCGCCGGAGGCAAGAGGGGCGGAGGTTCTGCGCTCCTCGTGACAACCCACGCAGCCCTGCGTTTCGCCGGACTGCACGATGGTGCCGCTGCGCATGGACTGGATCATCATGCCGTCCCCGTCAAGCAACTGGAAATAAACGAATGTGCCGGAGGGCACGGCAAAATAGGCCGAGCCGTCCTCCGCGACGGGCACGGTGCCCAGGATGCGTTTGTTGCTGAAATCGTGCCAGTTCATGGCGGGCGCTTCCTGGCCCTGGCCGTCCCACGAGGGGGGCTGTGTGAAGAAACGCTTTTCCGGTGACTCCACCACGCGCAGCGATTTCACCATGCCCCGCGCAACGCCCTGCATGTGGGTGCCGCGGTAAACATCGGCGACATAGAAGTATCCCCCGCCCTTGTTGAAATCGGCGCGGGCCGGAATGACCGGCGGACGGAACGCGGGGGCGACGGGCATCGGGTCGAAGGAACCCATGGCCTTGTCGTCGTTGCCTTCGGCGTGCAGCAGTATCTCGTTGCCGAACACGTCCACAAGGAAGATGCCCATGACCTCCCCGGCGCCGGTCATGCGCGAGCAGAGAAAGTACTTGCCGCTCAGCGGGAAGGGGTCTTCGTACTTGGGCGTCACTTCCTTGAACGTGTCAAAATTGTAGGTGTTCCAGTCGCCCTCTCCGACTTTGTTGATCGCGGCGGCGGGCCAGGTGCGCAGCACCGAGGCGCTGCGCCGGCCGTTTGCCGCGCCGTCCAGACCAAGGCGGCGGTCAACGACAGCCAGCGCGCCCCAGGGGCGGTCGTGGCAGGAACTGAACACGCAGAGCACGTTTTCGCTGCCGGGAATGGAGCGCGCATTGAGCACGGCACCGGGGGACTGGGTGTTGTTGCCCCAGTAGACCGCGTGGCCGGTGCCGTCGGGAAACGCGGTCCACAGCCCCTGCGCATCGCCGAAGTTGCGGTCCACGTATTCCCAGCGGTAGTAAAGGATGCGCCCGTCGGGCAGAAGCGCGGGATGGCCCTCAAAGAGGGTGCTCTTTCCGATCTGGTGGATGTTTGCGCCGTCGGCGTCCATGCGGAACAGATTGCACATGATGTGCCGGTTGCACATGCAGTATTTCGGTTCGCGCGAGGAGGAAAAGACGATGCTGTCGTCCGGCAGGTAGAGCGGATCGATGTCGGTGACGCCTGTTGCGGAAGTGATCGTCCTGAGTCCGGTGCCGTCGGCGTTGATTTCACAGATGTGATAATCGTCGTCGATGCCGTTGCGCATGGAAAAAATGATCCTGCCGCCGTCGAAATGAACCTCGGGATCGCGCAGACTGCCGGCCGTTGTCTCCAGCAGCGTTTTCACCTCGCCGTTCCGGGCGAAATCGACCGTCTTCAGCGCCGCACCGCCCTCAAAACTCCCCGTGTTGATTTCACCGGTCTGAAACACCGTTTCCGTATTGTGGTGGTCGGGCCTGTACTGGCGGCGGGAAACGAAGAGGATGGGCCGGCTGCTGACGAGGGGGTTGGCGGTGAGCGCCTCGCGGCGGAGTTGCACAAAAGCGTCGATGTCGGCCCGCACGGGGGCCGCCGCCGTCAAACGCGCCTCAAGCGCGGCAAGCGCCTCAAGAAATTCGCCTCCGCGCGGATACTGTCCCGGGAAGGACGCCGTTATATCCCGGATGGCTGCGCGCAATGCGGCACAGTCGGCGGCGCCGGGAACATCGGGCGCGTCCGCGGCGTGTGCGACGCCGCACAGCAGCACGGCGCCCAGCGCGGCCACCATCCCGCATTTCCGAAACAGACTGTGTCTATGCACGCATGTTCTCCACTCTTGCCGTCGGCAACCTCCTACTGTTCCAAACGGGCGACTTTCGCGGGGACTTGGGACTTCATGACAACGCGGAAACCGACATTGTATACCGGCTGCCACTGGTCATAAGCCAGGCGGTAGGACGACGTGGCCCGGAAGGGACGGTCGTACCAAGAACCGCCGCGAACGACTTTCTTTCCAGTACTGTCCGCCGCGTTGCGCCCGTCGTTGCCGGCATAGGGATAGGGGCGGTAGGCGGACAGGGTCCACTCTGCGACGTTGCCGTGCATGTCGAACAGGCCCCACGGATTGGGCAGATACTTGGCGACTTCGGTCGCGATCTTCGCGCCGTCATCAAAGCGGGCGTCCTTGGGAAGGAAGTCCTGGAATGACGTGGGATTCGGAATCGGCTGCGGGTTGATTCCCTGCACAGCCAGCAGTTTGATGGACTTGTCCGCAAGATTGGCGCAGCCGGAAAAGTCCGTGTTCAGATCGCCATACCAGAAGGGAGTGTCGGAACCGGCGCGGCATGCCCATTCCCACTGCGCCTCGGTGGGCAGCGAGCAGGTCTGCCCGGTCTTTTCCGAAAGCCACTTGCAGAAAGCCAGCGCCTCGGTCCACGAGATGCGGATCACCGGATTGTTGGGTGCCTGGGCGGAATAGCCCGGCGTGGTGTGGTCCTTGTTGGCCTGGTCGATAAAACCGCTGTCGTGGGCCGGATCAAACAGGGCGTATTGGGCGTTGGTCACCTCGACGGTGCCCATCCAGAAGGGCTCGTCAATCCGCACCCTGGTCAACGGCTTTTCGTCGTCACATCCATCCGCCGAACCCATGGCGAATTCGCCGGAGGGGATAAGCGCGAGGCACATCTCCACGCCGTTGCCCAGGTCCACGGTGCGCTTGGCGTCCAGGCCAAAGGCCCGCTGGCGGTCGTGCGCGGCGGTCGCGTCAAAGGACCAGCCCCTGACGTCCGCGGCGTCCTGCGCCGTCGGTTTCGCCGCGGGTTGGGGCGCGACAAAGGCAACCGGAGCCTGGTTCAGGTCCGGAATGATTTCGGGGTCCTCGGGCCGGTTGGCGTAGCGGGTGCGCATCTCAATGCGGCGCTCATGGAAATTGCCGGGAATCGGGTGGTGCTCGCCCCAGGTGCCGTGGTCGGGCACGTTGAGGTCAATCCAGGTGTAGAGCCGGTCCCAGTCGTCCGCATCGAGCCTGACATTGTGGTGGCCCTTTTCGAGCATCTGAATCAGCTCGCTCGTGTTTGCCCCGAACTCTCTGGGCCTAAGCACGTGGTAGTCGCTC
>CAZOMH010000303.1:0-5662 GCA_964580415.1 uncultured Nitrospirales bacterium | reverse complement strand
GCGCCGTGAGGATATCCTCGTCGGCGTCGCTGGACCGGGCAAGCCACTGGCCCTGCGGGTCGGTGATGAACGAATTGCCCCAGAACTGGATGCCCGCCTGCTCGGGCACGGGCTGTTCGAAGCCGACACGGTTGGCCGCGGCGATATAACAGCCGTTGGCGACGGCGTGGCCGCGCTGCACGGTGAGCCACGAATCCTGCTGGGCCGCGCCGTACTGCGCCTTCTCCTGCGGGTGCCAGCCGATGGCCGTGGGATAGAAAATCGTCGTGGCCCCGGCCAGCGCGGTGAGCCGCGCCGCTTCGGGATACCACTGGTCCCAGCAGATCAGCACGCCGATACGGCCGAAGCGCGTGTTAAACGCGCGAAAGCCCAGGTCGCCCGGCGCAAAATAAAACTTTTCGTAATAGGCCGGGTCGTCGGGGATGTGCATCTTGCGGTACAGCCCCGCCAGCGAGCCATCCGCGTCGATGACCGCCGCCGAGTTGTGATACACGCCCGCTGCGCGCCGCTCGAAGAAAGGAACGATAACCGCCACGCCCAGCCGCGCGGCCAGCGCCTGAAACGCCGCCACGGAAGAACCTTCCAGCGGCTCGGCCAGGCCGAACAGGGTGGCATCCTCTTTCTGGCAGAAATACTGGGATCGGTACAGTTCAGGCAGGCAGATGACCTGCGCACCCAGTGCGGCGGCCTGTTCCACCTTTTCCAGGGCGCGTCGCAGGTTTTCGTCCCCGTCCGCACCCATGCGCATCTGAATCAGACCTATCGTGTAGCCCGGCGTGTCGCCCATGTGTCCATTGCCTTCCTTGCAGCGCTCGATGCGGGGCCGATCCCCGCGCGGCGTCATTCTACCGGATGGCATAGGCGGGGGGAAAGCGCGGGAAGGAACCGTGGCAGGTCGCAACCCCTTTGCCATCCTAAGGGGCCAGGCATTTCCGAATATACCTTATCGCCACGGAGACAGAACGAATACGCCGCTTCCTGCGAAAGGCGCGTCCGTCAACATGAACAACCAATCAGTAATGTGGGACTTGTCATTTGCCCGGTCGCACAGGATGGGGTACAACACGCACGTATCCCGTGGGATGCGCCTCCCGGAAGGCACACTACCGATGCCCGTCATAAGAGGTATATCAGTATAGACCGGTCCCCTAAGCCACTGGCCGCCCTCGGCAACTAATATGGTCTGCATCCGGGCGGCTTATCATGAGGGAATCCAACGTTCTTTCACCGTGGCGACTGCAAACACATTGCGCGGGTAAAGAATCGGTCGTGCTGTTGTAGCATGCATCCAGCCAGTGATTGTGCCCCCGGGCGTCTTGACCCAAATTGCGAGTCCGTGCTCAACAGAGGCTCGACGGGCTTGCTGAATGGGTGTTGCCACGAAACAAACCGGAAAAGCAAATCACTTTTGCCTTGCCCGGCGCATGGAATTTCAGACGCGGTCGTCTCCGGAAACCAATCATGCCGCCCAAGATTCCTTCAGGTATTTGGCGCTTCCCCACCGCGTTTCGACCGGACAAATTCAGCAAATTCGGAGCCACCCATCAGGTGTCCCTGATTTCCGGTTTCCTTCCACACGGGGTGCGGAGTTTGGAAACGCTGTCTAATCGGGCAGATCGATTTTCCTGCCCGTATCAAGCACGACGAGCCGTTTGGCGTTGGACAGGGTAAGTTTTTTTGAGGATGCGCTGTACTCGAGGGCCTTCCACGGGCCGTACACCGTTTCACCCAGGAAGATGTCCATGGTACGGTTGCGGCCGCCCGGGGCGTTCAGAATGATTCTGAACTTTGGCTGGGAGCCTTCCTTGTGCATCACGCCGCGCAACTCCACGTTGGGTCTGGCCAGTTGTGATGGCACGGTTTCAGCGGCAACTCCGGAGTTGTCTTCCCCGCCGACCGTTGCGGCCCTGCCGGAAGTATCATTGGGAAGCGGGTTGCTGTCCTGAATACCGTTCCGCGCAACGGCGGTTCCCGAAGAAGCAACGGCCGCGGGCGGCGCTGGGGGGACGGTATCCGTCGGTGCGGGGACGGGCGGCGGAGCGGTTTCCGCGGCCTGCGCGGGAACCGGTGCGGGCGCGGAAGGCGGTTCCTTGGCAGCCGCGGTATCCGCCACGGCGGTGTCCGCCGCCGGTGTCCCGACCGCCGAAGGAAGGGCCGCGGGGATGGCTTTGGTTGTCGCGGAGGGCGATTCGGACTGCGTGGCCCCGGGGCCCAGGAACAGGGCGGCCAGGAACAGCAGGATGCCGGCGGCGCCTGCCGTCGGAGGCACCCACACATACCCCCCGGCCAATTTTCGCAGGACCAGGGTGGCGCATGCTCCCATGGCTGTCCATGCGCCAAACGCGGCCACCACGGTCCACGCAAGATGGAGGGGATTGGTCAGATAGGCGCCCGCGGCGGGGTCGGATTCGGAAAAACGCCAGGTCAGGCCCATCAGAAAGGTCTCGACCGTCCAAATGGCAACATAGGCCGCGCCGCGCCGCGAACGGCTGCTGAATGCGGGCACGACCACCATGAGCACCATGCCGGCAAGGAAGGCCGTCTTGGCAACCACCCCGGGCAACAGCGCCAGCAGCGTCAGGCAAAACGCGGCGGTGTAGGCGGGCACGAGTTCCATGGCGGCGCGCCGCCGTTCGTTGGGTTCGCGCAGTCTGCGGAACAGCGTCGGCGGGCTGAGCGGCAAATCGCCCGGGTCCTCCGCGCTGGCGGCATTGCTGGCCCAATCCCGCCAGAGGCGCAGGTCCGCCAGCGCCTGGGCAATCGTGCGCGCCTCTCCCAGAACGTCCTCCTGGGCGAGTTGCCCGCGGCTGCGGGGCAGCATTCCCTTGGCCAGCAGTTGCTGGTAGGCCTGCAGGGCGCTTATGTCGGTATCGCAGTCCTTGCCAACCTGGCGCAGCCTCATCCTGCAGTGCAATACGCGCGCGCGCGCACGCCGGGCGTCGGCGGTGGCCTGCAGCGGCCCTTCGCGCAGCGCCTCCTCGGGCAGTTCGTCCTCGCGGACCATGCGCTGCCACTCGGCGCGCCGGCGCTCGGCCACGGAACGCATGTCGAAGGCCTCGCGCATGTCGCCGATATATTTCTGCAGCAGCGTGCGGTCATCCCGCACTTCAGCCGGCAAAAGCACTTCCACGCGGTTGAGGTTCATGCTTTCAAGCGTGATCCCCGCGGGGCCGCCAAGCAAATACACGTCCTGCACGCGCAGCCAGGTTTTCAGGTTGACCCGCTGGCGGTCAAGCCATTCCCGGCGCCCGCGCAATCCGCCGACGGTCTCAAAATAGGCGTCGGGACCGATTTCGCCCACGCGGAATTTGAGCGTGGTCTGGGCGATCTCCCCCAAAACCGCCATTAAAAGACGCCCTGTCTCAAAGAGCAGTTCGCGCAGGCGCTGATCGATCTTTGCCCGGGCTCTTTCGATCACACGGCGGTAGGCCCGGCACGTGTCCGTGTCGGCGCTGCCGGCAGGTTTTTCCGCTGCGCTGTCCTGCCCCTGGCGCTCCAGAAGATGCTGATAGGCCAGGACCTCGCGCAACGGTTCCAAATCGTCGAGGGGCGCGCCTGGCTCTTCCATGCCGGCATCGGCCCCCACATCCGCGCCCACGGCAAGCCTCCCGGAAACGGGAGCTTTGACGGCATTGTCCGAAACACCGGCCGGATTCTTCGGAGGGGTTCCGGGCGTTATTTCGGGAGCTTGCGGAACCGGAACCTTTGGATTGAGGGCTTCGGCGGCGCCGGGTTCGGGACGTATCCTGTCCCCGCTGCTGCGCATTAATTCCGGATGGTCCGCCAGCCGCACCAAATTGTCATCCGCGGGCAATTCGTCCGCCTTGGGCACCCAGAATTTTTGACGGCAGGAAACACATTTCCCCGGCTGGCCGTACATTTCGGACGTAATGCGCATTTTCAGGCCGCAAAGACAATAGAAACGGATATCGCGCGGTACAGTTCTCACGCACAGGACTCCCCGTGTCCGGCCACGAACTTGCTAATCATGCGTCTCTCCGCCTGATTTACTGCTCCAATGAACCCAAACCCTGCTCTTTCCCGTCTGGAACCCGATCCCCGGAACCGTCCTCGGCCCTGTCCAAAAATACGAAGCTCCACATAGATTATACCCAAATTGGTTCCGTCTGTATCAATTATCCTAGATGCCTGGAAAAGCGGGGCATCCCGGCCTCAATGATCCGGTCAAACCCGGGCAGTCCGCGCCCCGGCGCGCAAAACAGTTCGCGTTGGGACTCCCGCAGAGGGTATTCTTGGGATAGTTTGGCGATTGTGCCCCACAAACAAGGAGTCCGAGAACCATGATTTTCGACACAATAGAGCACTGGCGGGACTATGAATGGAAGAGCGAGCGCTTTGTGAAAGCTTTTGAATTTCTGGAAACCATAACCGCCGAAACGCCCGACGGCCGCTACGAAATCGACGGGGATGCGGTCTATTGCATGTTTTCCGGTTACGAGACCCGCGGCTTGGAAGGGCATCAGTTCGAGGCGCACCGTGTATACGCCGATATTCAGTACATGTTGTCCGGCGAGGAGTCCATCCTGTGGGCGCCCACCCCGGAGCTTGCCTCCGTAAAACCGTATGAACCCGATATCGAGTTCTACGGGCTTGTGCCCAATCCCGCCGAGATTGTGCTGAGTGCGGGCCGCTTTTGCGTGCTCTTTCCGCAGGACGCCCATGCTCCATGCACCACGCATGTGAATGTGTCCAAAGTGCGCAAGGCGGTGGTCAAGGTTCGCCTGGGGTAGTCTGGTTTGCCCGGAAAGACGACTATCTCCGAAATTTACCGGCCATCCTCGTGTGTTGCAGCGGGACAGGTTGACATAATCCGTTTGGCTTCTGCAATATACTGTAATTCTACCTGTTTTATCGTGTTTACCCAAGAGGAGAATGGTTGTGCATATCGAGACAGAACTAATCCACGCCGGTCAAGGACCCGACCCCGCATATGGAGCCGTAATGCCGCCCATATACCAGGTTTCCACCTTTGCCTTCCGCGGTGTGGGCGAACCGGGCCCCTTCGACTATTCGCGGTCGGGCAACCCCACGCGCAAAGCGTTGGAAGACTGCCTGGCGGCGATTGAGGGCGGCTCGCGCGGATTCGCCTTCGCCACGGGCATGGCAGCGAGCGCGACGGTGGTGTCCCTGCTTCAAGCGGGGGACCATCTGCTCGTACACAACGACCTGTACGGCGGCACCTACCGGCTGACCACCAGGGTGACGGCCGCGCAGGGTGTTGAGGTTGAGTTCGTCGATATGCGCGATCTGGACGCGCTCCGCGCGGCGCTGCGCCCCAACACGCGCATGGTCTGGACAGAAACGCCGACCAACCCGGTGATGAATCTCCTTGATCTTGAGGCCATCGTGGGCGTCGTCCGCGGCAGCGGAAGCGGCGCGGTGACCGTGTGCGACAACACGTTCCTTTCGCCCTACTTCCAAAACCCGCTGGCACTGGGCATCGACATTGTCGTCCATTCCACGACAAAGTACATCAACGGCCATTCGGACGTGGTGGGCGGTGCCGTAATCGTGAAGGACCCGGCTCTCGCGGAGCGCGTCGGTTTTCTGCAGAACGCCATGGGCACCTGCCAGGCCCCGTTTGACTGCTTCCTCGTTCTGCGGGGGATCAAGACGCTGGCGCTGCGCATGGAAGCGCACC
>CAZOMH010000302.1:0-5671 GCA_964580415.1 uncultured Nitrospirales bacterium | reverse complement strand
CGCTGCAACTCGTCCAGCGTCGTCGGCTGCGGCTGCGCCGCCGCAATCGACGCCTACAGCGCCAATGCACCAATACAAAGTCCCATCTGAATTCCGCGGTTTCCCATGCCAAAACCCTCCTCGTGTTTTGCGCATCAGAGCCCCATGCATCGGCTCGGGAACTCCTGCCTGCGATCATAAGGGTAGCACAGACGTTTTCTGCAGGGAAAGGGGATTGTCATCGTCAGAATCCGCACGTGGTTTGGGGACGGATACACGAAGACCCATAAATGCGCGCTTTGTGGCTGCGGTGCCCCCGCCGCAGATTGTCAAGAAGTCAACGCACACTGCAGCGTCCCCGCCGCAGCCACAAAGCGCAAATGTCACGGCCCCTACCCCTCTTCAATATCCAGCACTTTACGGAATTGTTCCCGGTAGTGGGGCACATATGCCGCGAGAAGCAGGAAGGGGATGAGGAACACGAACAGCCCGACGCCGTTGACCAGGGCAATGAGCAGGTGCTGGGGCACCCGCAGGACAAGTTCAATCGGCGGCGTGCCGAAGACGGTTCCCATCATGACCACCCAGACCACCGGCCACAGCACCAGCATGAGCGACACACAAAATACAAACAGCAGCGACAGGAAACGCCGGGGGGAATAGCGCCCGGGAGAGCTGACACGGGCCAGCGTGAAACTGGCCATAACCACGATAATGAACGTGCCAATCTCTGCAATGACATGGTATCGGTGGGGATAGTTTATGGCGCCCAGGAGCCCGGCCACGCCCATGATCAGAACGGCGGCGGGCACCCTTGCCCAGGTCTTCATCCCGGACAACACGTCTGACAGGAGCCACAGCAGCGCAAGACTGCCAAAATAGGTGGAGACAAGATGCTGGAACCGTCCGCCCTCCAACCCAAAGAGGCCCGTCGAGAATTCGGGCAGGCAGAAGTTCAACACCTGCGGCGCCGCATAGACGAAGGCAAGCGGCGCCAGTATCCAAAGATGCTGCCGGTTCGAAAACAGGCTGACAACAAGGACCAATGCAAGCACCACAAGCAACGGAACGCCGTACAGGGTGTCAAGCATTTCAAGTGCCTTGTTCGGCAGCGCAAGGGTTACAAGCGGTTTGTCCCAGCCGTCCGGCATGGGGTGCCGGGAAAAACCTGGCGGCATGCCCGCCAGAATGCTGGCGGCATCGGGCATCCCGGCGATCATCGTATTGAGTTCCGGCGTCTGCCCCTTCTTGATTTCATCGATCCATTTGTCCGTCCCGGCCTTGTTCCAAAATCCCCCGCAGAGCCCGAGAAACTTGATCACCGTATCGCGTTCCCCCTTCGCCAGCAGTTCCGAGGCAAAGGTCATGTCGGGACCGAACGAATTGAGTTGCGGCGACCCGCCGCATTTGCCCGCTGCAAGGAGGTATTGCTTCGCCTTTTCAACGTCGCCCTCCTTCAGCGCGATTCTGCCGAGAATGGTGTTTCCGGTGTAGATGCAATTGCCCTGGTCCCACCCGCTCCCCTTGCTGGCCCCCTCGATCAGGGCGGCGGCGTACTTTTTCGCCTTTTCGGTGTCGCCGGCCGCGAAGGCTGTCCCGGCCATCTGTTCCATCATGGACGTTTTGTCCGTCGAATCGGGGGTCAGTTCCAGGGCGCGTTCCTGTTCTGCAAGGGCCTCTTTTGCCGTGCCGCTGTTGACCGAACCCGCCATTCCAAGAAATCCACCGCTTTGTGACTGCAATGAGTGCAGGAAGCCCAGTCTTTCATGCCAATGCGGATTGTTGGGTTCGATCTCGATGCACTTCTTCAGACATTCCGCGGCATACGCATGGTCGCTTATCAGGAAGAACTCCGAGGCATTGGCCAGCAAACGCAGATTCTTCGGGGCCTTGGCAATGTACTCCTTCATGAGTTTTTCCGCCTCGGCATAGGCCTCGGGGTTCAGATGCTCATCCAAATGCGCTTCCGAACTTCCCACCACGGGGGCTTCCGGCGCGTTCTTTACCAACCAGAGCACATTCTGTTCGAACGCGCGCTTGACTGTGTCAGAGGTAAAGCGCTTGGTGCCGTAATACCCGAGCAGCACCGTGCGCGCCCAGACGTCGTCCGGATTGGTGCGCACCTTCTCCTCCAGTTTGCCCGCTTCTTCGGCGGACATGTCATACCCCTTCATGGCAATGTCGGTGGGGCGCATGGCCCTCGCGGTGTCATCCGTGACGGAAGCGTCGCACACTGCGGCATAGGTTATTTCGGGAGGGGCCGGCGGCTGGCCGGGGGCGGCCTCGCGGGCACGGTCGTTCACAGCGTATATGGTGTCCCCCTGCACCCAGAAGGCCAGGTCCCGATCCGTGTTGTACACGGCCGTCCCGTTCTGCAGTGGTCCACCGTCGAACTGCATTCGGTAGTCTGCCTTGAGGTGCTCGGCCACCTTGCGGGCGTCCTGTATCGCCTGATAATTGAATTCCTCCGCACCCGCCCCCCGCGGCATAGCCAGCGCAACAAGCACAAGAACGGCCCCAAGCATTCTCATTTCAAACATCCTTCCATCGGCGCGGGTGTGTCTTACTGAAGTTCATGGACGCGCCCATCCCATGGGTGCATTGTAGAATTGCGGCATCCGCTTTTCAACTCCTCTTTCAGACCGTAATCGCCGGATAAGGGGCCGGGACTTTCTGATGTGCCGCTTCTGTCGCCAATATCTTGTCGGACGCGGTGTTGCCTTGGTCCCGAGCGTTACCGTCAAGAAACATCCAAGGCTGTCGGTCATGCCCGTACGCGAATTCTGTTTTCAGGTCCCGAGAGGGACCAATGTTAATAGCCGGAGGTGACCGAAGGGAACCTCCGGACAGCGGCCATTCATACGGTCTTTCAACCCTGAAACGGGTTGAATGTGAATGGGCGGTATGCGCGCGGGCTCCAAATTCAACCCGTTTCAGGGTTGATGGGCTTTCTGCCACATTACCGGAGGTTCCCTCCGGTCACCTCCGGCTACTCGCATTCATCCCCTCCGGGGATGGAAAACATGGGCCGATCACCCTGTTGGTGTTTGATATGGTAGTCCCCCACTCTCTTCTTAACGGCAATTTGAGCCGGTAATCTTAAGACGGAACGGCTTGCACGTTACGTTTATCCGGCGATCAGGATCAGAGACATCCACTGCGTATTCGCCGCGTTTGATACACACCTTCCGGACGCGCGTATACTACGGGACTTCTTTTGGCACCAACCAGATGCAGGATGCGCTCACCATGCTCAACAGGGAAGATGTGGCCGTACTTCGTGAACTGGCGACACCGGTCGCCGAAATTGCCGCGCTGCCGGTGCAGGACGAAAAGAGGGCGCTGTGGCGCGCGCTGAACGCCCGCCGACCGTCGCGGCCCATGGTCATGATGGACCAGATTTGCTGGAATGAGTTCGGGAACTGCGATGCGCTGGCGCTGCGCTGTACCGACCCTGACTGCCGCGCACATGAGGAGTACCTGCGCCGGACCCTGTACCAGTGGGAGCATTTCCCCGTGGACATGGTGGTGGAGCCGTTTATACGCATACCCATGGCCGTTGACAATACCGGCTTTGGCGTCGCCGTCCGGGAGGACACGGTGGCCACCGACTCTGTCAACGGCATCGTGGGCCACAAATTCTTCAACCAGTTTGGGCACGAGAAAGATTTGGAGAAGATTCATACGCCCCGAATCAGCCATGACAGCACTGAAACCGCACGCAGACTGGCGGTGGCCCATGAGCTCTTTGACGGGCTGCTGGAGGTGCGGCCCTGGGGCATGGACCCCTATCTGTCATTGTGGGATCCCATCAGCACCTGGATGGGCGTGCAAAACGCGCTTTATGCGCTCATAGAAAGGCCCGAGTTCATGCACCGCCTGGTTGGCCGCATGACCGAAGGCTATATGTCCATGCTTGACCAGTTGGAGGAACAGGGGTTGCTCTGCGGAGAACAAAGTCTGATCCACTGTACGGGTGCCTGCACCGACGAACTGCCCGCGCCCGGATACGACCCCGGCCGACCCCGCACAAAGGACCTCTGGATGTTCGGACTTGCCCAGATGTTCTCTGCCGTCTCACCGCAGATGTTCAAGGAGTTTGAGGTGGACTATGCCAGCCGTATCTGCGGGCGCTTCGGCCTGGTCTACTACGGATGCTGTGATCCCCTGGATGGAAAGATGAACGAAGTGCGCATGATTCCGAACGTCCGCAAGGTGTCCATGAGTCCCTGGGTCGATGAAGAGCGCGGCGCATCCGAGATCGGGACCGACTACGTCTACTCCCGCAAACCGAATCCGGCACAACTGGCCTACAGTACGTTTGACCCGGAAGAGGTCCGGGCACACCTCACTGCCACCTTTCGCACCTGTAAACAGCACGGCTGTCCGCTGGAGATCATCCTGAAGGACGTCAGCACGGTCCGATACCAGCCGGAACGCCTCGACCAGTGGGCCAAGGTGGCGATGCAGGTTGTTGGCGGTGCGTGAAGGCGGCCCGAACCGGAGGAATGGTTGCCCCCATAACGCCAACACTTTCCACAACTCCCACCCCGCGCGATCCCCCGGCAATCACCTTGAACCCCACTTCCCCGGGCGAGTACCGTTACTCTACCGCATAAACATCACCATGGGAGAGCAAAGCCGGCCATGAATCGCATACTGACAGTCCTATTGACCCTGATCTCCTGTTGTGCCTGCCGCGCGGCGACGGATGCAGAAGCCCCTCTTCCGACCATGGAAAACCGCGACGGTCGTTTCACGCTGCTGGTCGATGGACATCCCTTTCTGGTTCTTGGCGGACAGGTACACAACTCGACAACGGCGGACGCGGCCCGGCTCGAACGCGCCTATGCCGCCTTGGAAGCAGTACAGGCGAACACCGCGTTCGTTCCGGTCTATTGGGAACTGCTGGAACCGCAGGAAGGGGCTTTTGATTTTGCACTGGTCGACAGGGCCGTGCAGGGAGCACGGGCGCATCACCTGCGGCTGGTACTGCTCTGGTTCGGCGGGTGGAAAAACGGCGCCATGCACTACGCTCCCGAATGGGTCAAGCGCGACAAGGCGCGTTTTCCGCGTGTAATCGGGGCAGAGTGCGGGGAGTTGTCGATCCTCTCCCCCCTGGCCGACGCCACACGCCAAGCCGATGCGGCGGCCTTCCGCGCGATGATGGCGCATGTCCGTCAAATCGACGAGACCGAACGGACGGTCATCCTGGTCCAGGTGGAAAACGAGGCGGGTTTCCTTGGGGCGGACCGCGACTATTCGGTGAACGGGACACAATGGTTCCAAGGGGCGGTCCCGCCGGAACTGACTGCTTATCTGGATGCGCACCGCGCAACCCTGTCTCCACCAATGGCACAAGCATGGGGCGGCAACGAAAACAAGACGGCGGGCACATGGACCGATATCTTCGGCGACATGGCCCCCGAGGCGTGTACCGGCTGGGCTGTTGCGCACTACGTTGATGCGGTGGCCGCCGCAGGCAAGGAGGCCTACCCGCTGCCGATGTATGCCAATGCGTGGCTTGCCGGGGGAAACGGGGAGCGGGCCGGTGTGTGGCCCAGCGGCGGGCCCAACGAGAACATGATTGACCTCTGGAAATGCGCCGCACCCCACCTTGATTTCCTGTCGCCCGACCTTTATCATCCGCGCTTTGGCGACGTCTGCACCGCCTACACCCGCCCGGACAACC